>NZ_JBFRGY010000012.1:0-135694 GCF_052115565.1 Microbacterium sp. 2MCAF23
GTGAGGGAAACGCCCGGTCACATTCCGAACCCGGAAGCTAAGCCTCACAGCGCCGATGGTACTGCAGGGGGGACCCTGTGGGAGAGTAGGACACCGCCGGACTTCCTTTAACAGAAAGGCCACCCAACGCAGGGTGGCCTTTCTGCGTTTCTGGATCAGATTCAAGGCCGCCCTCACGGGCGGCCTTTTTTCGTGTGCCGACCCGCGACCTCCGCCGCTGCGCGGCGGGATTCGCGGGTCCGCACACGACCTGAGCGCCGACGAGGGGCAGTTCGGGGAAGGTCTCGCCCGAGTCCGTTTGGGCATCGACGCGACGACGACGCGGGGCTACTCTGGGCGTCAGACGGGCCGTTCGCCCGCCTCCCGGTGGACGAAGGAGCTCTCGATGGACGCGATGATGATGGACTCGATGAAGAGCATGGACATGATGCCCGGCATGAAGATGATGGACATGACTCTCATGCAGGCGTGCATGGACGCGTGTTCGGCCTGCGAGCAGGCATGCACGGTGTGCGCGACGCAGATGATGGACTGTTCGCCGTCCTGTATGAACTGCGCAGACATGTGCAACACCATGATGCGCTCGATGATGCGCATGCAGGGGATGACCCCGGCGGTCATGATGTCGATGCTCGACGCCTGCATGGCGATGTGCCAGCTCTGCATGGACATGTGCATGAAGCACGAGGCCCACAGCGAGGTCTGCCGGATGTGCGCGGCCGCGTGCAAGGCCTGCATGGACGCCTGCATGGCGATGCGCGACTCCATGATGGCAGCCTGAGCGGCGGGGTCTCGGGTCCCGGTTGATGCCGGGTGATCTAGGATCGGAGCATGCTCGTTGTTCGAGGCGCCCGTGCGGTGCTGAAGGAGGTCACTGGCGCGATCTGCGCCGGTGACAGAGGCTGACGCCCCTGCCGGCGGTCTACTGCCGGCTCGTTCGTCGCGCCCGCGTGAACATTCCGCGGGACATCCTCCGGCTGGTTTCACCAGCCGATTTCTCGCGTCTGCCGCAGCGGCAGCCGTTCTGACCTCGCACAGAGAGCACGACATGCTTCCCATCGATGAGCGCGCCATCCGCGCGTCCTTCCGCAACGCCTCCCGCAAAGAGGCCTCCTCCATGACCCCGCCGCCGGAGTTCGGCGCGGTCGACTTCACCCAGCTCGACTACCTCGGGTGGTCGGATCCGAAGATGCCCCGCCGGGCTTACATCGCGGCGCACCGCGATGACGGCTCACCGGTCGCGGTGCTGTTGCAGCAGGCCGAGCAGCGCACGAGTGCCCGTGCGCAGTGCTCGTGGTGTGAGGACGTCACGCTGCGCAACGACGTGCAGTTCTTCGCCGCGCGCAAGGCCGGCTCCGAGGGGCGCAACGGCAACTCTCTCGGCGTGCTGATCTGCGCGAACTTCGGCTGCTCTGGCAACGTGCGGCGCCTGCCGCCGCTGGCCTACGAGGGATACGACCGGGAGGCCGCGCGCGAACAGCGGATCCTCCGTCTGCAGCAGCACATCCGGGGCTTCCTCCGCGAACTGGGGGCGTAGCGGTCGGTGCCCTTCGTCCTTCGGGGCGAGGGGCACCGACCGGAAGCGGGTCAGGCGCGGGCGACGTTGTAGCGCAGAGCGCCGATCGCGAGCACGTCCCATCGGGTGTGCACGGCGACAGGCTGACCGGGCTCGACCTCGAGGGCGGCGCCGCCGGCGTTCCACAGTGAGAGCGTCTCGCCGTCGAGCGTGGCGACCTGCACGATGCCGGCCTGCCGATCGACGCCCGACACGAGGGCATCGGTCCAGCCGGCGGTCGTCGCGGCGGCGAGGCGCGCCTGGATCAGATGCAGCGCGTGGCCGGGAGCGTAGGAGGAGCAGACGTCGCCGTGGTCGCACATGCACCGGGCAGCCTCACGCACCGGAAGGGGCGAAAGGTGGATGCGGGGCGTGGTCACGATGGTCTCCTCACAGGATCGGTCCGATCAGGTTACGGCCGGGCGTGTCGCGGACGGTAACGCCCGTGAAATGTGCCGACACATGATCGAATCTGCGCCTGTGCGCGGATCCGATCATGTTCCGGTGAGGGGCCGGATCCGATCGTGTTTCCGTGAGGGGTCAGAGCCGAGGCGTACGCGGAGGTGAGGTGCGGCGGTCGCCGGTCGCCTCGAAGGCGGCGGCGAGCTGCAGCAGGCGGGTGTCGTCATAGGCGCGGCCGGAGATGGTCAGGCCGACCGGCATCGCGATATCGGAGAGGGTGCCCATCGGCACCGTCACGGAGGGGACGCCGAGGTGCCGCGGCACGATGTTGCCATTCGCGACCCAGACCCCGTTGCGCCAGCCCTTGTCGGCGGATGCGGGATTCACGTCCATGTCCGCCGGCCCGATGTCGGCCATCGTCGGGTGGATCACGGCGTCCAGTCCGAGGCGGTCCATCCACTGCTCGAAATCGATGCGGCGCGTCTCCTCGAGACCGTTCAGGCCGGCTTCCATGTGCGGGATCACCGTCATGTCGGTGACCGGGTTCGCACAGAACAGGTCGGGCAGCTCGTTGATGTCGTCGTCGAAACCGGTGTAGCGATCGGGGAGAGCACCCGCGGGGGCGGGGAAGATCTTCGCGCCGTCGACCTGCGTCAGCGTGTTGAGCGCAGGATCGCCGTTCGCGCCGAGGAAGTCGTCCCATCCCCATGCGCACAGCTCGATGACCTCACTGCGCAGGAACTCGGGCGGAACGATGCCGCGGGTCGCGATAGTCGGTGCCCCGGCACGATCGCCCTCGTAGTTGGAGACGGCGGGGAAGTCGACCTCGACCACCTCGGCGCCGGCCGCCTCCAGCGCGGCGCGGGCGGCGCGCCACAGCTCCATGACCGATTCCCGGGTCTCGATGCGCTGTCCCGTCGGCCCGCCGATCCCGGTCCCCGTGCCGGCCTCGGGATCCGCGTTGATGAACATCCGGGGGACGCCGAACCGCTTGCCGCCCAGTTCCGCGGGCTCCAGGGCGACGTACGACTCCGGACGCACCTCCGACGCCGCAGGCAGTGGCACCCACGGCTGCGCGCGCCAGAAGTCCCCGCGCGTCGTGTGATCGTCGGCGACGACCACATCGAGGATCTCCAGCAGATCGGAGACGGTGCGCGCGTGCGGCACCACGATGTCCTGCGTCGGCACGAGCGGCCAGTTGCCGCGCACCGAGATGACGCCGCGGCTGGGGCAGTACGCGACGAGCGCATTGTGGGACGCCGGCGCCCGACCGCTCGACCAGGTCTCCTCGCCGAGGCCGAAGGCGGCGAACGATGCCGCGGTCGCCGTGCCCGAGCCGTTCGACGAACCGGATCCGAAGGCGCTGGTCAGCCAGTCCGCGTTGTACGGGCTCTCGGCGCGACCGTAGACGCCGCGCTGCATGCCGCCGTTCGCCATGGGCGGCATGTTCGTGAGCCCGAGGCAGATCGCACCGCCGGCACGGAGGCGCTCGATCGTGAACGCGTCGCGCTGGGCGACGAGCTCGGCGAAGGCTGGGGAGCCCGCTGCCGCCGTCAGCCCGCGCACGAGGTAGCTGTCCTTCGCCGTGTACGGGATGCCGTCGAGCGGGCCGAGGATCTCGCCGCGGGCTCGACGGGCATCGGAGGCCGCGGCCTCGGCGCGCGCCTCCGGGTTGCGCACCACGACGGCGTTCAGCGCTGTCGCCGTGTCGGGCCCGTCGTAGGCGTCGATGCGGGCGAGATAGGCGTCGACCAGTTCGACAGCCGTGGTCTCGCCGGCCTCGAGGGCCTCACGCAGGCGGGCGATGGGGGTCTCGACGACGTCGAACATGGGCGGATCCTTCGGTCGTGCGTCTGTCTGCGCCGAACCGTGGGATCCAGAAGCGCAATGCCACGGTTTGGCGCAGACAGACGGGGAGGGGTCAGGGGCGGCGGGCCTCAGGCGGAGAGCGTGGGCTGCTGCTGGGTGATGCAGTGGATGCCGCCGCCGCGGTCGAACAGCGGGCGCGCGTCGACGGTCACGACACGACGGCCGGGGTACGCCGCCGACAGGATGTCGCGGGCGCGCGCATCGGCGATGTCGTCCCCGAACCCGCACGCGATCACCCCGTCGTTCGTGACGAGGTGGTTGACGTAGCTCCAGTCCACGAAGCCCTCCTCGTCGCGCAGCGTCGCCGGAGCCGGCAGGTCGACGACCTCGAACGCGCGCCCCGCGGCGTCGGTCTGCGCCGACAGGTGCTCCCGCAGTGCGGCCGACACCTCGAAGTCGGGGTGTCCGGGATCCTGTTGGGCGTGCAGGAGGATCCGTCCGGGGGAGGTGATCGCCGCGACGATGTCGACGTGGCCGTTGGTGCCGAAGTCGTCGTAGTCGCGGGTGAGGCCGCGCGGCAGCCAGACTGCCTTGGCGGCGCCGATGGTGCGGAGCATCTCGGCCTCCACGCGCTGGCGGTCGAGGTAGGGGTTGCGGCGCGGGTCGAGCTGCACGGTCTCCGTGAGCAGCACCGTGCCTTCGCCGTCGACGTGGATGCCGCCGCCCTCGTTCACGAGCGTGGAGCTCACCAGCTCGGCGCCCGTCTCCGCGGCGATGATGCGCGCGTGCTGGGCGGCGTCGTGCCAGCGGGCCCACTCCGGTGCGCCCCAGCCGTTGAACACCCAGTCCACTGCACCGAGCACGCCGGGCCGCTCGGGGTCGACCACGAACGTGGGGCCGGAGTCGCGCATCCAGAACTCGTCCACCGGGGCTTCGAGGATCGTGATGTCGGAGGACAGCATGCGCCGAGCGCGGGCCATCTCACTCGGATCCACGAGGATCGTCACCGGGGTGAAGGCGGAGACGGCGTGGGCGACGGCGGTCCACGTGGCGTAGCCCTCCTCACGCAGTGCGTCGGTGTCGCCGAGGGTCTCGCCTTCGGCGGGGAAGGCCATCCAGACGCGGTCGTGTCGGGCGGTCTCGCTGGGCATCAACCAGGGCATCGGTGCTCCTCGGATCGGGTTCATCCCGCTTATTGAACAAGCGGCCAACTAGCGATACGGTATAGCCCCATGAGCACCTCGTCAACCCCCCGGCCGAAGAGGATGCCCCCGGAGCAGCGGGAGAAGGCGATCCTCGACGCCGCCGTCGCCCTCGCGCGGCAGGGCGGGATCGCCGCGCTGACTGTGCGCACGGTCGCCGCTGCGGCGGGCGTGACGCCGGCGCTCGTCACGCACTACCGGCCCAGCATGGACGCTTTCGTGGCCGAGGTGTTCGGCACGATCGTCGGCGCCGAGCGCGAGGAGGTCGTCGCCGACGGCCGTGCAGCCGCGAACCTCCGGGCGCGGATCACCCGCATCGTGGAGACCCTGCTCGACGGCGACCGCGACGACGTCACCCTGGTCTGGGTGCAGGCCTGGGCGGCCGGCGCGCGCAACGACGTGCTCGCCGCCCGGGTGCGGATCGAGATGGATCGATGGCAGCAGGATCTCGAGGCGGTCCTGGCCGAGGGCGTCGAGGCGGGGGAGATCGCCGCGGCACAGGCCGAGGGGGCGGCATGGCTGCTGCTCGCGACCGTGGACGGGATGAGCGCCCACTCGCTCGTGAAATGGGCGCCCGAGGATCGGGGTGCGCTCGCCCGGCGCACGGTGTCGGCGGTTCTGGGCTGAGCCGGAGATCGCGGAGCTGGCCGGCAGAGCCCAGTGAGCAGCAGGTGGTCGACGCAGGATCCGGAGCCTCGATCAGCCGGCGAGGATCCGGAGCGCTGAGGTCGTGTCCGACACCGTCAGCTGCGGCGGGTACAGCCCCATGACCTGGATCGCGGCCTCGTGATTCTCCGGTGTCGAGCCGGCGCAGGCGTCGGCGGCGATCGTGACACGTGCACCCGCATCGGCTGCGGCCAGCGCGGTCGAGATCACGCAGCAGTCCGTGGAGACGCCGGCGAGCACGACGGGGGCGGATCCGATGTCCTTCGACAGGCTCAGGAACCGATCGATGGCATCCCACTTGCCGAACGTGGGCAGATCCAGCGTCGGATGCGGGGAGAGGCTCCGCGCGGCGGGCACGAGGTCGTACAGCGGATCGTCGGCAGGCTTGTCCGCGAACGGCCAGGCCGCGAAGTAATCGCCCCATGACGTGCGGCGATCCGCGGTCGGCAGCCAGCGGGTCACGAGCACCCGGTCGGCCGCGACGTCGGCGAGACGGCGGATGTTCGCGAACGCCGCGGGGAACATCGGCGAGCCCCAGGCCGAGTCCGGCGCGGCGAAGATGTTCTGCGGGTCGATCACGACCAGCCAGGGACCCTTCGATGGGGTCAGGGACCGGCCCGCTTCGGCCGCATCCGTCATGCCTGCTCCTGGCGGCGGATCCTCCCGGCACGGGCGAACCAGCCGACGACGAAACCCAGCACGAGTGCGAAGAACACGCCGAGGTTCGCGTAGGCCCACTCGCCGTCCTTGCCGCCGATGAGGCCGAGGAAGTAACCCTGCCAGTTGTTCCACGGCGCGGCCTCGGCGAAGGTGTTGATCACGAAGCCCCAGCCGATCACCGACGCGACGATCAGGGTGACGATCGAGACGCCGTCCCACGCGCCGTAACGTCCGCGCGCGTCGAACAGCGCCGCCTCGTCGTAGTCCTTCTTGCGGCGCAGGATGTCGGCGATCAGGATCCCCGCCCAGGCCGCCATCGGCACGCCCAGCGTGATGAGGAACGACTGGAACGGTCCGATGAAGTCCTGCGCGAAGAACACCACCACGATGGTCCCGATGGTGAGGATCACACCGTCGACCGCCGCGGCCGCGGGACGAGGGATCCGGATGCCCAGGCTCAGCAGCGTGAGGCCCGACGAGTAGATGCCCAGCACCGCGCCGGAGACCAGCGTGAGGATCGCCACGATGAGGAACGGGAACAGCGCCCATGCCGGCAGAAGCGTCGCGAGCGCGCCGATCGGATCGGCGGCGACCGCGGCGCTGAGCTTGTCGTTCGACCCGGCCAGCAGCAGGCCGAAGAACACCAGCACGATGGGCGCGACGGATCCGCCGATCGTGTTCCAGGTGACGATCTGCGCATCGGAAGCCGTGCGCTTCTGATAGCGCGACCAGTCGGCGGCGATGTTGATCCAGCCGAGCCCGAAGCCTGTCATCACCATGACCAGCGCGCCGATCGTCTGCGCGAGCGTGCCGTCAGGGCGAGAGAACGCGGTGGTCCAATTGATGCTGCCCACGGTGAGGATGAGGAACAGGATCGTGAACGCGCCGGTCAGCCAGGTGAGCACCGACTGCAGCTTCATGATCGTGTGATAGCCGAGCACCGACGCGCCCACGATGAGCGCCGCGACCAACACGGTCGCGATGAGGTGCACGGCGACGTCGCCGTCTGCTCCGACCCAGCCGAGCGCGTGCAGCACTGTCGTGGTGGCGAGCACGGCCGTGATCGTGAGTGAGGTCTCCCAGCCGATCGAGGTCAGCCACGAGACGATGCCGGGGATCTTCTGCCCCTGCACGCCGAACGCCGCGCGGGACAGGACCATGGTCGGCGCGGATCCGCGCTTGCCGGCGATCGCGATGAGTCCGCACAGCGCGAACGACACCACGATGCCGATGATCGCCACGATCGTCGCCTGCCACAGCGAGATCCCGAATCCGAGCAGGAAGGATCCGTAGGACATGCCGAACACCGACACGTTCGCGGCGAACCACGGCCAGAACAGGTCGCGGGGGCGCGCGGTGCGCTCGGACTCGGGAACGATCTCGATGCCCCGCCGCTCGATGAGGGCGGCGGATCCGGGCTGTGAATCGGCGGACATGGCTTCATCCTGGCAGGCACTGGCGGGATCCGGGGCGGATCCGGGGAACTCCGGGCGATTGGGGGAACTCCGGGTGGGCCCCTGGTGCACGCGAGTGGACCCCTGGTGCACGCGAGACTCCATCTGAGTCACGAGACTGCGGCGGCCAGCTGCATTCTCGGAGCGCAGATGAAGTCTCGCGGTCAGGTGGGCGGAGCGAGAACGGATCTTCGCGCCGGATGCCCATCGAATTCGAAGCTTCGTTGCCGGTACGATATCGCCGACCCGTTGATCCGGCGCGGCATTCTGCTCGTCGCCGGGCGCTCGTAGGCTTCCGGGTCGGAAGGATCCTCATGGACGCCTCGCGCATGCATGCCGCCTCGCCCGAATCCGCCGCGATCGTCGACGCCGTGCTCGACTACTCCCGCCGCCGGATGCTCGCCACCGATGTGCCCCTCGACAAACCGCAGCCCGAGGCCGAGCTTCGTCGCCTGGTCGGCACGACCATCACGGACGCGGGGCTCGGCGGGCAGCGCGCGCTGAGCGTGTTCGAGCACATCCTCGCGCCGGCCTGTCTGACCACGAGCCACCCCAACTACCTCTCCTTCATCCCGAACGCGCCGACCGTCGCGGCCATGGCGTTCGACCTGGTGGTCTCCGCATCGGGGCTCTACGGCGGCAGCTGGCTCGAGGGCGCGGGCGCCGTGCACGCCGAGAACGAGGTGCTGTCGTTCCTGGCCGCCGAGTTCGGTCTGCCCGACACGTCCGGCGGCGTTTTCGTGCAGGGCGGCACGATCGGCAACCTGTCCGCGCTCGCCGCGGCCCGTGACAAGGCGGGCCGGCGCCTTGACGCCGCAGGCACGCCGCGGCCCGCGCGGTGGAAGCTCGTGTGCAGCCTGGAGGCGCACTCCTCGAACAAGTCGGCCGCGAAGATCATGGACGTCGACGTGATCGCGGTCCCGGCCGGTGCTGACGGCAAGCTGCACGCCGACGAGGTGCGCGCCGCGCTGGAAGAGCACGGCGAGGCCGTGTTCGCCGTCGTCGCGACGGCAGGATCCACCAACTTCGGCATCCTCGACGACATCGCCGGCATCGCCGCGCTCAAGGACGAGTTCGACTTCTGGCTGCACATCGACGGCGCCTACGGGCTCACCGCGATGCTCGCGCCCGAGGCGCGGGCGTGGTTCGCGGGCGTCGAACGGTGCGACTCGCTCGTCGTGGATCCGCACAAGTGGCTGTACGCGCCGTTCGACTGCTGCGCGCTGCTGTACCGCGACCCGACCGACGGCCGCCTCGCGCACACTCAGCACGCGGAGTACCTGGACACACTCACCGACACCGATGAGTTCAGCCCTTCGGACTACTCGATCCAGCTCACCCGGCGTCCGCGCGGACTGCCGCTCTGGTTCTCGCTGGCGACCTATGGCGTGGACGCGTACCGCACGGCGGTCTCGGAGACGCTGGCGCTCACCCGCCGGATCGCGCACGAGATCTCCTCGCGTCCCGAGTTGCGCCTGGTGCGCGACCCCGAGCTGTCGGTGGTCGTGTTCGAACGCGAGGGCTGGGAGCGCGCCGACTACGACCGCTGGTCGGACGAGCTGCTGCAGTCGCAGCGTGCGCTCGTCGTGCCGAGTTCGCACGCCGGCCGGGTGAACACGCGCTTCGCGATCCTCAACCCCCTGACGACGTTCGAGGACCTCGTCGGGATCCTCGACACGATGCGCTGATCGGGTCCTTTCGGGGTCGTTGAGCGAGCGGAGCGAGCCGAAACGCCGTGCCCTTGACGGTGACCGCGTTTCGTCTCACTCCGACTGCGCCGGTGCTCGCTCAACGACCCCGAAGAGCAGGGCACGCGAGCGGGCTCAGCCGGCGAAGAAGGCCTTCGCGACGGCGGTGAGGTCGTGCAGGTCACTCACGCCCGCGAGTTCGCGGGCGGAGTGCATCGACAGGATCGGGATGCCGACGTCGACCGTGCGGATCCCGAGGCGGGTCGCCGTGATCGGGCCGATCGTGGATCCGCAGGGCACGTCGTTGTTGGAGACGAACTCCTGGGTCAAGACGCCGGCGGCGTCGCACCAGCGATGCCAGGCGGCGGCGCCCACGGCGTCGGTCGCGTAGCGCTGGTTCGCATTGATCTTCAGGATCGGACCGGATCCGAGCACGGGCTGCACGACCGGGTCGTGCTTGCCGGCGTAGTTGGGGTGCACCGAGTGCCCGACGTCGCTGGACAGGCACCACGACGCCGCGTAGGCGCGGTGCACGTCGACGGCGTCGGCGCCGAGACCGGCGTAGATGCGCTCCAGCACGTCCTCGAGGATGGGGCCTGCGGCGCCCGAGCGGGAGCCGGATCCGAGCTCCTCGTGGTCGAACGCGGCGAGCACCGCGATCGCGTCAGGCTCGCCGTGGGCAGCGACCTCGCCGAGCGCGACCACGCCTGCGTGCACCGAGGCGAGGTCGTCCAGGCGTCCGCTCGCGAAGAACGCGTCGTCCTTGCCGAACACGGCACCGCGGGCGCTGTCGGCGACGACCGCGTCGAAGCCGCGGATCTCGCGGGGATCGATCCCCGCGGCGTCGGCCAGCTCGGCGAGCAGGTCCGCCTCGAGCGGGTCGCCCAGCCCCCACACCGGCTGGGTCTCGTTCTGCTTGTCGAGCGCGAGACCGTTGTTCATGCCGCGGTCGAGGTGGATCGCGAGCTGCGGCAGCCGCAGCAGCGCACCGGTCGCGGCGAGCACGACCCGGCCATCGGCGAGTGCGAGCCGCCCTGCCAGGCGCAGTTCGCGGTCGAGCCACGAGTTCAGCAGCGGTCCGCCGTACACCTCGACGGCGGCCTGAAGCCAGCCCTTGGTCCCGGTGGTCGGACGCGGCTTGAGCTTGAACCCGGGGGAGTCGGTGTGCGCGCCGAGCACGTGCGTCGGCGTGGTGGCGGTGGCCCCGGCGGGCACTACCCACGCGATGGCCGCGCCGTCGCGCACAATCACGAAGCGGCCGCCGGGCTGCGCGGGCCACGCCTCGGTCTCGTCCAGACGGGTGAATCCCTGCTCCTCGAGGCGACGGGCGACCTCCTCGGCGGCGTGGTAGCTGGACGGCGAAGCGGCGACGAAGTCGGCCAGATCCTCGACATGCGTGCGGGCGGAGGCGGCGTGGGACATGCGGATCCTTCCGAGGCGGGCGCGACAGCCGAAGCGACGCAGAGCACTTCGATCGTAACCGCGCGGGCTGTGCTCGAAGCGGACGGGGCCGAGCCTCAGGTCGCGATTTCTGCTCTTCCGGGCGCTGTTTTCGCGCCGAAAGTGCGACCTGAGCGGAGGGAGTGCGACCTGAACGTGCGGGATGAAACAGGGCGGACGACGAAGGGAGCGGATCCGTGCGGACCGCTCCCTGCATTTCCAGGATACCGGAGGGGGTGGGGCTTGCGGCAAGGCCCCCCTGCGGGGGCAGACTGTGTGGTTTCGCCCAGGAATCGGAGGATCCGTGCGCCCTGAATCCACCCACGAAACCACTCTCACCACGACCCCGCCGGCCGCCGCATCGGCCGCAGCCTGGTCGCCGACGATCTTCGCCCTGCCGCCCGCCCTGTCCCGCAAGGCGGATCCGGCCCTGATCGCCGCCGACGACGCCTACCTGATCGCCATCCGCGACCGCCTCGCCGAGGAGGTCGCCGCCCTCGAGGACCGTCTCGTGCGGCTGCGCGCTGCCCCCGCCCGGCTCGGGCACGAGGCGCTCGACCGCGACCTCGAGATCCACCGCTCGACCTCGCGCCTGCAACTTCTGCGCCGGTTCGGGGTCGACCTCTGCCTCGGGCGCATGGCCGTCGCCGGTGACAGCGAAGCGGACGGACCCGGATCCGGTGCCGCCCGGCCCGAGTTCGTCTACATCGGGCGCATCGGGCTGTCCGATGCCGAAGGACGACGGCTGCTCGCGGACTGGCGCGCGCCGGCGGCCGAGCCGTTCTTCGCGGCGACCCACGCGGATCCGCAGGGCCTGATCAGCCGACGCCGGTACCGCTGGGCCTCGCGCCGCATCACCGACTACTGGGACGAGGTGTTCGACCCCGCGTTCTACCGTGGCGAGGACCCGGAGGGGGCGGCCGCGCTCGACGACCAGTCCGCGTTCATCGCCAGCCTCGGCGCCTCGCGCTCGCCGCGGATGCGGGACGTGCTGAGCACGATCCAGGCGGACCAGGATGCGATCATCCGCGCATCCTCACGTCACCCGCTGGTCGTGGACGGCGGCCCCGGCACCGGGAAGACCGTCGTCGCGCTGCACCGCGCCGCCTATCTGATGCATGCCGAGCAGCGTCTCAGTCATGGCGGGATCCTGTTCGTCGGGCCGCACCAGCCCTACCTCGCCTACATCGAGGACGTGCTGCCCAGCCTCGGGGAGGACAGCGTCCGGGTGTGCACGCTGTCGGATCTGGCACCCGAGGGCAGAGCCGGCGATCGCATGCCGGAGGAGCAGGATCCGCTCGCGCGAGCGCTGAAGTCGGGCGCGCGACTCCTCGACGCGGTGACCGCCGCGGTCCGCTACCACGAGCATGCGCCGAACGAGCCGCTGCTCGTGGAGACGCCGTGGCGCGACGTGATCGTGGAGCCGGCGGTGTGGGACGAGGCGTTCGACGCCCCGGAGCCCGGTACGCCGCACAACGACGCCAGGGACGACGTGTGGGAGGCACTGATCGGCGCGCTCGTCGAGGACAACGCCGACGACGACGTGCCGCCGCGGCGGCTCGATCGCGCCCTGCGGCAGAGCGACGCGCTGCAGCGCGCGTTCGTGGCCGCCTGGCCGGTGCTGGATCCCGCCGGGGTCGTCGCCGACCTGTGGTCGACGCCGGCGTACCTGCGGATCTGCGCTCCCTGGCTCGCCGAGGACGAGCGTGCGGCCCTGCGGCGGGAGGACCCGAGGGCGTGGACGCGCCAGGACCTGCCGCTGCTCGACGCGGCCCGCGCGCTGACCGGGGATCCGGAAGGCTCTCGGCAGCGTCGGCGGCAGGAGGCCGTGACCGCCGAGGAGCGCGAGCAGCGCGAGCGCGTGCTGGACGAATTGCTCGCCGCCGACGACGACAAGGAGAGCGCGATCACCGGGTTCTTCTTCGGCGACGACAGCGCCGGCGTGCGCGCGATGCTGCAGGACGAAGCCGCCCTGCCGCGGCGCGACCCCGACGCCCTCGCAGGGCCGTTCGCGCACGTGATCGTGGACGAGGCCCAGGAGCTCAGCGACGCGGAATGGGCGATGCTGCTGCGCCGCGTCCCGTCGCAGAGTCTCACGATCGTCGGCGACCGCGCACAGGCCCGACACGGGTTCGGCGAGTCGTGGACCGAGAGGCTCGAGCGGGTGGGGCTTCGTCGCATCGAGCGCGCGTCGCTGCGCATCAACTACCGCACGCCGGAGGAGGTCATGGCTGTGGCGGAACCCGTGATCCGCGCCGCACTGCCCGACGCGAACGTCCCGGTCTCGGTGCGCGCGAGCGGAATACCGGTGCGGTATGCAGTGCTCGCCGAGCGGGACAGGATCCTCGCGGAGTGGCTCACCGCGCACGAGGACGGCATCGCCTGCGTGATCGGCGGCGAGCGGCCGTTCCCGGACGCGCGGGTGCGGTTCCGCACGCCGACGACCGCCAAGGGGCTCGAGTTCGACCTCGTCGTGCTCGTGGATCCCGAGTCCTTCGGCGACGGTATCGAGGGAGCGGTGGACCGCTACGTCGCGATGACCCGCGCCACGCAGGAGCTGGTGATCCTCAGCTGAGGATCAGAGCGCGGCACCGACCAGCGCCTCCCCGAGCGGGGTGCGCAAGTGCAGCATGCGGGCGCCGTCGCGCGTGCTCGCGATCAGGCCCGCGTCGCGCAGCACCGTGAGGTGGTGGGAGGCGGTGGATGCGGCGATCCCCGCCTCCTCCGCGACACGCTTCGTGGTGCGCGGCACATGCGCCGTGAGCAGGATCCCGGCTCGCACCGGCCCGACGAGGGCCTCGAGCGCCCGGACGAGATCCTCCGCGTCCTGGGCCCAACCCGCGGTCACGCCGCGGGCAGGGTAGAACAGCGTCGGCTGGGCGGGCGCCTCGGTGATCACCATGCAGCCCCACGACGACATCACGGACGGCACCAGCACCAGGCCGCCACCGCGGCAGTCCACGTCCTCGCTGTGCCGGCGCAGTCGCACCCGCACCGAGCCGTCGCCCCAGCTCACCTGCGGGTGGATCCCGGATGCCATCGCTGCCAGGCCGTCTGTCGCGATCGTGCGGGACCGCACCGCGATGTCCGCTCGCAGGATCCGCTCCAGCTGCGGCCAGACCGGTGCCATTGTGCTCTCCCAGACCTCGGCCCAGGCGTCGGTGATGATCGAGCGCGCCCGGGCGGGCCGTTCCTGCATGCGGCGCAGTGCCTGCTGGCGCCGGCCGGAGGAGCGGACCACCATCTTGCCGAGGTCTACGCGCATGCCCGCGAGCGGAGCCTCGCGGAGAGCTGCGAGCTCGTCCTCAGGCACGAGATCCCAGCGCGCGGTCGATGTGACGAAGTCCGGCATGTATCCGTCGGCGCCGATCACATGCGCGAGCACACCGAACGCGTCCCGCGGCAGCCGGCCGCGGGCGTCCTTCAGCCAGCCCCAGGCGAGCGGGTACTGCTCGGGGCGCAGCAGCACGCGCACGGCGTGCGCGAGCTCATGACCGGGCGAGACCCCGAACCGCACCGCCTGGATGTCGCCCGGGCTGAGGTGGAAGTCGACATGGTGGTGCTCCCATTCCACGCCCTCCATGTTTCGATCCACATCGAAACTCTACGGGGCACACCAGAACCTCGCGAGAGTGGGATCACACCACCGAGAGGACCAGATCATGAGCAGCATCGCCCCCGATGTCGCAGTCGTCGCACCCGCGGACATCCGCCTCGGCACCGGCAACGGTCGTCGTTTCGAAGGCGCCGACCACGGCGCCGGCGTCTCGTACTTCTACGTCGACAACCAGCCGGGTCAGGGCTCCCTTCTGCACTGGCACCCGTACCCCGAGACCTGGGTCGTGCTGGAGGGCGACGTCGCCTTCACCGTCGGCGACCGCATCATCGCCGCGACCGCGGGAGACACGGTCACCGGTCCCGCCTTCGTGCCGCATCGCTTCGAGAACGTCGGATCCGGCACAATGCGATTGATCGGCATCCACGCCTCGGCCGTCATCATCCAGACCGTGGTCGACTGACCGCGATCCCCGCGCAAGGAGTAGAACATGTCCTTCCAGGCATATCTCGACGCCGTCGAGACGAAGACGGGCCTCACCCCTCGGCAGATCATCGATCTCGCAGCCGCCCAGGGCTTCGGCCCTGACACCAAGGCCACACCGATCCTGGAGTGGCTGAAGAGCGAGTACGACCTCGGGCGCGGCCACGGCATGGCGATCGTGCACGTCATCACCAAGGGCCCCACGATCAGCACCAAGCACGTCGGGACCGACGGCGTGCACCGCGACGAGAGCGATACGCTCTGGCTCGACGGCAAGGACTCCAACCCGCACGGCGCCTGAGCGCCGCCCACCCGCGACAGCAAGGACACACGACATGGCCGTTCGCGCCGACCTCAACATCTCCCTCGACGGATACGCGACCACCACCGACCAGACGGCGGAGAACCCGTTCGGCGAGGACTGGGGGCGGCTGGTGGCCGCGTACACGGCCACGCGCACGTTCCGCGAGCGCGTCATGGGGGATCCGTCCGGCGGCACCACGGGGGTCGACGACCGCTACGGTGCGGAGTACTTCGAGAACATCGGCGCCGAGATCATGGGCGCCGGGATGTTCGGGCTGCACAACTTCCCGGATGACGTGGAGTGGCGCGGCTGGTGGGGCGAGGAGCCGCCGTTCCACTGCCCGGTGTTCGTGCTGACGCACAGCACCGGCCGGGCGCCGATCTCGTTCGCCAACGGCACGGAGTTCCGCTTCTTCGACGCCGCACCGCAGGAGGCCCTCGCCCTCGCGACCGAGGCGGCCGGCGGCGCGGACGTGCGCATCGGCGGAGGCGTCGACACGGTGCGCTCGTTCCTGGCCGCAGGGCTCATCGACCGCCTGCATGTGGGCATCACGCCGATCCTGCTCGGCCGCGGCAAGAACCTGTGGGCGGACCTGCGCGGACTGGAGAACGACTACGCGGTCACGAGCGAGGTCGCCGAGAGCGGCGTCGTGCACGTGACCTTCGCACGCGGCTGAGGCTGCGCGCGAGAGACGCCGCGGTCCAGACCGACGGCTCAGACCGCGTGGCGGGTGCCTTCCGCGTCGTCGGACCCGTCCGCGTCCTCGATGTCTTCGTCGGAGGGAGCGGATCCGGTCTTCGCCGAGCGCTTCTCATAGATCGCGCGGGAGGCGTCCGACAGCGGGTTGCGCAGGAACAGCAGCGAGATGCTGATGCCGATGAGCGCGGCGAACAGCGCCGCGAGCCACCAGAACTCCCGGAAGATCGGGAAGAAGAACCACAGGATCCCCAACGGCACGAGGAACGCCAGCAGGCGCAGCACCGAGTACACGAGCAGGGGAGGAAGTTTCACAGGTTCAGTCTAGGAGGGTGCGTTCGGCATGCGCTGTGAGGGGCGTATGGCATCCGTCTCGATCAGATGTGCGCCGCATGAACGCGGCCGCAGGACGGTGCCACGGGATCGCGTCCTCCGGCGACGCCCGTGCCGGATCCGGCATCCCCCCGCACGCCTAGACTGGAGTCGTGGCACGTTTCCTCGTGATCGGCGGTTTCCTGGCCGCGGTCTTCTGGGTGTACAGCATCGTCGACTGCATCGTGCAGCCGGCGAGCAGGCACCGAGGCGTGCCCAAAGCCGTCTGGATTGCGATCGTCGTCGTCATCCCCGTGATCGGCGGCCTGCTGTGGTTCACGATCGGGCGCACCCGGCGCGGGCACACCGCGGATCAGGAGCGCTATCTCCCGCTCGATGACGTCGATCCCGCCACCCGGATCAGCCCTGCCGAGCAGGAGCGTCTGATCCGGGAGCTCCAGGAGGAGTTGTCGCGTCTCGACGATCGCGGCGACCCCGACACTCCCGGCCCGCGCCCGTGACGGCCTCGCCCTCCGCGGGCTTCACCCCCTCCGCGGACCCCGTGCCCTCCGCGGACCCTGGTCCTGCCGCCGACTCCATGCACGCCGCGGCGCCCGATCCTGCCGCGGCGGCCGGGCAGGAGGGGGCTCCCGCCACCGAGGCCGCCGTGCGCCTGCTGACGGGCCTCGTCGCCCACGGCGTCGGCGACATCGTGCTGTCGCCGGGGTCACGCTCGCAGTCACTCGCGCTCGCCGCCGTCGCCCTCGCGCGGTCGGGATCCGTGCGCGTGCACGTGCGGATCGATGAGCGCGTCGCCGGCTTCACCGCCCTCGGCCTCGGCCGGGAGTCGGGGGCGCCCGCTGTCGTCGTCTGCACCTCGGGCACCGCGGCGGCCGGCTACCTGCCCGCGGCGATGGAAGCATTCCACGCGGGCGTGCCGCTGATCCTGCTCACCGCGGACCGGCCACCCGAGCTGCGCGGCGTCGGGGCGAACCAGGCCACGATCCAGCCCGGGATGTACCGCCCCTGGGTGCGGCTGAGCATCGATGCTCCCGTGCCGGGCGAAGCGGATCCGACGGTGTTCGCAGACCTCGCCGCCGACGCGGTCGCCGCCGCAGTCGGCGCCACGGGGGAGGGGCTCGCGGGTGTAGCCGGCCCGGTGCACCTGAACCTGCCTGTGCGCGAGCCGTTGTCCGGGACGCTGCCGGATCCGCTCCGCGCCGACCGCGGATCCGTTCCGCGCCTCGGCCCAACCGCGCCGTTGCATCTCGTCCGTGGTCCGCGTACCGTCGTCGTCGCCGGAGCCGACGCCGGCCCGGACGCCGAGCGGATCTCCCGCACCGGTGGCTGGCCGCTGATCGCGGAGATCGTGAGCGGCTCGCGCTTCGGAGATCACGTCGTGCCCGCGTACCGGGAGCGGCTGCGCGAGCCGGCGCTGGCCGGCCGGATCGAGCGCGTCATCGTGTTCGGGCACCCGACGCTCAGCCGTGAGGTCGCGGCCCTGCTGCGCCGCACCGACGTCGAAGTCATCGCCGTGGCCCGGGGCGGCGAGTCGCTGAACCTGTCCGGAGCGACGGTCGACGCACGCGCGATCGAGGTCGAGGCGGTCCCGGCCGCCCGTACGGACGAGGACGCCGCGTGGCTGGCCGCCTGGACCCGAGCGGAGGGGACTCACGCGGACCTCGCCCCCGACGGGGCGCTGGACCGCACCGCGCTCGTGCGGGCGGTGTGGGACGCCACCGGATCCGATGACCGTCTGCTGTTCGGCTCCTCGCGGATCGTGCGCGTCGCGGACCAGGCGCTCGCGGGTAAGGACGTGCGCGTGCACGCCAATCGCGGGCTCGCCGGCATCGACGGCACGATCGCGACGGGCATCGGCATCACCCTCGCCGCACAGGCCCGCGCGCAGACCGCCGATGCCGGAGCGGGCCGGACCGGAGTCACCCGGGTCCTCCTCGGCGACCTCTCGCTCCTCCACGATGTCGGATCCCTGCTGATTCCCGCTGACGAACCGGCGCCCCGGATCCAGGTCGTGGTCGGCAACGACGGCGGGGGCACGATCTTCGACGGTCTCGAGGTCGCGGGCACCGCCGCGGCCGAGGACCTCGACCGCGCCTTCTACACGCCGCAGGCCGTCGCGCTGGCGCCGCTCGCCGCCGCCTACGGCTGGACGTACGTGCGCGCCGACGGCGTCGCCGAGCTGGCGCACGCTCTCGCTGCAGAGATCGCCGGTCCGCAGCTGATCGAGGTGCCGCTCGCACGCTGAGCCCCCGGCGCGCCGCAGCGAGCGGGCCCGATCGGCGCCGTACCGATGCGGCATCATGGGGACATGAGCCAGCACTCCGCCGGGTGGACCGCCCCGGCCGCCGATGTCCTCCGCGTCACGTCCGCCGGCCTCGCCGCAGTCGATCCCGAGTCCACGCCCGGGTACCAGGGTCGCAAGGCGGACGGCGCCGAGTCGCTGGCCACCGGGCTCGCCGCGCTCGACGACCTGCAGGAGCGGCTGTTCGCGCGCTCCGCGGTGGGCGAGGCGCAGGCCAGCGTCCTGCTGGTCCTGCAGGCGATGGACTCGGCGGGCAAGGGCGGGATCGTCCGGCATGTCGTCGGAGGCGTGGATCCGCAGGGCATCGAGCTGGCCGCGTTCAAGGCGCCGACCGCCGAGGAGTTGCAGCACGACTTCCTCTGGCGCATCGAGAAGCGGCTGCCGGCCGAGGGCAAGATCGGCGTGTTCGACCGCTCGCATTATGAGGACGTGCTCATCGGACGGGTGCGCTCGCTCGCGCCCGCCGAGGAGATCGAGCGCCGCTACCGGGCGATCGTCGACTTCGAGAAGCGCGTGGTCGACTCCGGAACGCGCATCATCAAGGTCATGCTGCACATCTCCCGCGATGAGCAGAAGCAGCGCCTCATGGAGCGGCTGGAGCGTCCCGAGAAGCACTGGAAGTTCAACCCGGGCGACACCGACGAGCGCCTGCTCTGGGATGACTACATGGCCGCGTACGACACCGTCTTCGAGCGCACCTCGACCGACGACGCGCCCTGGTACGTGATTCCCGCGAACCGCAAGTGGTACGCGCGCCTCGCCGTGCAGGAGCTGCTGCTCGCCGCGCTCGAGGACATCGACCCGCAGTGGCCCGTCGCCGACTACGACGTCGAGGCCGAACGCAAGCGCCTCGCCGCGAGCTGAGCGGCGCTCGCTCTGTTTTCGAAGCGCGCAAATGGTCGCAATCAGCGGCCGGAAACCGCAATTCGCGCGCTTTGAAAGTCCGACCCCGGCTCTGGCTCAGGCCAGGGCGTCGACGATCGGGCGGAACTTCACCCGGGTCTCCAGCAGCTCCGCCTCGGGGTCGCTGCCGGCCACGATCCCTGCTCCGGCATAGGCCGTGAGCGGGATCGGCGCCCCGAGATCGGATCCGGATCCGGTCACATCGAACTGCGCGCACCGCAGCGCGATCGCCCACTCGCCGTTGCCGTGCGCGTCGATCCATCCGACCGGACCGGCGTAGCGCCCGCGGTCGAAGGGCTCGAGCTCGCGGATCGCGGCGATCGCGGCATCGGTCGGGGTGCCGGCGACGGCGGCCGTCGGGTGCAGCGCGGCCGCGAGGTCCAGCGCGGACGCGCCGTCGCTGAGCCGCGCGCGCACATCGGTCGCGAGGTGGAACAGGTTCGGCAGCTCCAGGATGAACGGGCCGCCCTCGGCGTCGAGCGCCGTGGTGTGCGGCGCGAGCGAGGCGACGACGCTGCGCACCGCGAATGCGTGCTCGTCGTTGTCCTTGGGGCTGTCCGCCAGGGAGGCGGCGGCGCGCGCATCGGTCACGGCGTCGGCGCCGCGCGCGGTCGTGCCGGCCAGCACACGGGCGGTCACCACGCCGTCCTGCGCCGTGACGAGGGTCTCCGGGCTCGCGCCGATGAGGCCGTCCACGGCGAACGCCCATGTGTCGGGGTACTCGGTGCTGAGGGCGCGCACCAGGCGGCGCAGGTCGGATCCGGCCGGCACCGTGCCGACCAGATCGCGCGCGAGCACGACCTTGCCGTAGCGGGCGTCGGCGATCGCCGCCAGCGCCCGTCGCACCGAGGCCTGGTAGCCCTGCGCCGACTGCGCGCCGGGACCGAGCGTGCCCGCCCAGTGCGGGCCGAGGGCCGTCGGCCCCGGGGCGGCGTCGGCGTCCAGTCCGTCGGTGGATCGATCGCTGTCGTCGGGATTGCCGTTCACGGCATCGCCGGCATCGAGGATGCGGGTGATCCAGGTGCGTCCGCCGTGTCGTCCGATCACGGTGCGCGGCACGATGAGCACGCTGTCAGCGGTGGAGCCCTCGTCGAACACCAGGGCCGCGAACGCGACAAGACCGGTGCCGGGCAGGCGCACGGCGTCGTCGATGCGGGCCGAGGAGCGGATGCCGTCCCACGCGTGACTGAGAGCGGCGGTGCGCGGCTCGGAACCGGCGGCGACGCGCACGACGCGCGCGGTCTCGGATCCGACGGCGACGATCCCGTCGCCGCGGCGCAACCACGCGCGCGGATCCACTGGATCGGCATAGGCGAGCAGGTCATCGGCGAGGTCGAACTCTCGCGTCTGAACGACCAGGCCGGCACTCACGGAACCAGCCTATTGCGTGCCGGAAGCGTCGCTGCGCCCCGCGCAGCGTCCGAGGCGCGACATAGAGTGGCACCGTGATCGCCGAACGTCCTGCACCCGGAACCGAGATCGTCTTCCAGTGGCGCAAGTGGGACGGCTCCCCGCACTGGCGCCACGAATGCGTCTACCTGGGTGCGGACGAATGGGGCGACTGGGTCGGTCAGCCCGCCGGCTGGGGGAGTGAACGCCCGGGGCGCACCTTCACCGCGGCGGCGCCCAACGTGACGCTCGTGCCGCCGAGCGGCGACTACGCCCTCACGGTGAACCGCGACCACCCCAAGGGAATGCGCATCTACATCGACCTCGCGTGGGACGTGCACGCCGAGCCCGCGGGCGGACCGCAGGCGGGCGAAGCGCCCGTGCTCTTCACAGGTATCGACATGGACCTCGACGTCGTGCGCGTCGACGGCGAGCGCGGCACGTGGATCGACGACGAGGACGAGTGGGACGAGCACCGCGTGCAGTACGGCTATCCCGCCGACGTGCAGCGGCACCTGGAGGCGCTCGCGGCCGACCTCGCAGAGCGGGTGCGTGCGCAGCTGCCACCGTTCGACGACGCCTCGGCCGACGTCTGGCTGGACCGCCTCGCGGAGCTCGCGCTGCCGCCGCGCGCGTAGGCTGGACGGGTGACCCCGTCTGAGCACAACCGCGCCGACCTCGGCAAGGACCCTTCCCGCGTCAGCGGCATGTTCGACCAGGTCGCGGCCGGCTACGACCGCACCAACACGGTGATGACCGTCGGCAACGACGCTCTCTGGCGGGCGGCGACGACGCGCGCGGTCGCGCCGAAGAAGGGCGAGCGCATCCTCGACCTCGGCGCGGGCACCGCCTCCTCCTCGGCCTCGCTCGCCCGCAGCGGCGCCGATGTGGTCGCGGCCGACTTCTCGCCGGGAATGCTCGCGGAGGGCAAGCGCCGGCACGGCGACCTGCCGAACCTCAGCTTCGTCGAGGCGGACGCGACGAACCTCCCGTTCGACGATGAGACCTTCGACGCGGTCACGATGTCGTACAGCCTGCGCAACGTGCAGGATCCGAAGAAGGCCATCGCTGAGCTGTACCGGGTAACCAAGCCCGGCGGCCGCGTCGTGATCAACGAGTTCTCCACGCCGCCGGCGAAGCTGCTGCGCGGCTTCTACAAGGTCTACAACGCGCAGGTGCTGCCGCGCGTGGCCCGCCTCGCCGGCAGCAACGGCGAGGCCTACGACTACCTCAACGAGTCGATCCGCGCCTGGCCCGATCAGCGCACGCTCGCCGGTTGGCTGCGCGAAGCGGGCTGGATCGACGTGGCTTGGCGCAACCTGTCCTTCGGGATCGTGGCGCTGCACCGCGCCCGCAAGCCGAAGGCGTGACGCGGGAACCGGGTACGGTGCGCGCCCAGGTAGGCTGGACGACGTGACTTCGAGCCCCGCCGCCACGGGTTCGCGCCTCGCGAGCCGTCTCGGTTTCAGCGACCGCGTGTTCGTCGGCCCCGCCGCGCGCAAGCTCGCCCGCGAGGTCGAGGCCGGTCTCGATCTCGTCGAAGAGGGCCTCGCGGTCGACCTGCGCATCGCCGACTCGATCGCCGACGCCCCGAGCCGCTACCTCTACGAGGCGGGCGGCAAGCGCGTGCGCCCCGTGCTGTCGCTGCTCACCGCGCAGCTCGGCGCAGGAAACGTGCCCGCGGTCATCGACATCGCCAAGGCCCTGGAGATGACGCACCTCGGCTCGCTCTATCACGACGACGTCATGGACGGCGCGGACCGCCGCCGCGGTGTGCCGGCGGCGCAGACCGTGTGGGGCAACAACATCGCGATCCTCACCGGAGACCTGCTGTTCTCCCGGGCGAGTCAGCTCATGTCGCGCCACGGCGACCGCGCGATCCGTCTGCAGGCCGACACCTTCGAGCGTCTCGTGCTCGGGCAGATGCATGAGACGGTGGGCCCGCAGGAGGGTGACGACCCTGTCGAGTTCTACATCCAGGTGCTCGCCGACAAGACCGGATCCCTCATCGCCGCAGCCACGCAGGCCGGTGCCATCTTCTCCGGCGCCCCCGCCGAATACGAGGTGCCGCTGCGCAACTACGGCGAGAAGGTCGGCGTTGCCTTCCAGCTGCTCGACGATGTGATCGACCTGTCGGCGAAGCCCGAGGACACCGGCAAGGTTCCGGGCACGGATCTGCGTGCGGGCGTTCCCACCATGCCCTCTCTGCTGCTGAGCGTCGAGACGGATCCGGAATCCACAGCGCTCGCCGCGGAGATCGACGCCGGCGTGCAGCGGATCGCCGCGGGCGAGGATCCGGCGATCCTCGATGACGCCCTCGCGCGCCTGCGCGACCACGCCGTCACCCGGAAGACCCTCGACCTCGCCCGCAGCTGGACCCAGGGCGCGATCGACGAGCTCTCCGTGCTGCCCAAGGGCCCCGTGCGCGATGCGCTGACCCGGTTCGCGGAGTCGCTCGCGGACCGCAGCAGCTGACGTCCTGCTGCCGAAAGGAACCACCATGACAAAGCTCAGGCTTGCCATCGTCGGAGCTGGCCCCGCCGGCATCTACGCCGCCGACCTCCTGCTGAAGGCCGAACGGCGCTTCGACGTCTCGATCGACCTGTTCGAGCAGCTGCCCGCGCCGTACGGCCTGGTGCGCTACGGCGTCGCCCCCGACCATCCGCGCATCAAGGGCATCATCACGGCCCTGCGCGACGTGCTGGACCGCGGCGACATCCGCCTGTTCGGCAACGTGAACTTCGGCACCGACATCACGCTCGAGGACCTGAAGCGGCACTACAACGCGGTGATCTTCGCGACCGGAGCCCGCCGCGACACCGGCATGGACATCCCCGGGATCGACGCGGTCGGATCCTACGGCGCCGCCGACTACGTGAGCTGGTTCGACGGGCACCCCGACGTGCCGCGGGAGTGGCCGCTGGACGCGGCATCGGTCGCCGTCATCGGCAACGGCAACGTGGCGCTCGACGTGTCGCGCATGCTCGCCAAGCACGCCGAGGACCTGCTGGTCACGGAGGTGCCGGCGAACGTCTACGAGGGCATGAAGTCGAGCGCCGTCACCGATGTGCACGTGTTCGGACGCCGTGGCCCGGCGCAGGTGAAGTTCACCCCGCTCGAGCTGCGCGAGCTCGGCGAGCTGCGCGACGTCGACATGGTCGTCTACGACGAGGACTTCGAATACGACGACGCCTCCCGCGACGCGATCGCCAGCAACAAGCAGGTCATGGTCATCGACCGGGTGCTGCAGGCCTGGCGCAAGCGCGATTCGGTGAACAACGCCGGCGGCACCGCGTCGCGCCGTCTGCACCTGCACTTCTGGGCGCGGCCCGTCGAGGTCAAGGCCGACGAGAACGGTCGCGTCGCGGCGCTCGTCTACGAGCGCACGAAGCCGGACGGCACGGGCGGCGCGGTCGGCACCGGAGAGATGCGCGAGGTGCCGATCCAGGCGCTGTACCGCGCGGTCGGATACTTCGGCTCGCCGCTGGACGGCGTCCCGTTCGACAAGAAGCACGGCGTGATCCCCAACCGCGAGGGCCAGGTGCTCGCGAAGGACTCCAACCAGCGAGTGCCCGGCATCTACGCCACCGGCTGGATCAAGCGCGGTCCCGTGGGCCTCATCGGGCACACCAAGTCCGACGCCATGGAGACCGTGCGTCACCTCATCAACGACCAGGGTTCCTGGTGGCAGCCGGAGGATCCGTCCGAAGAGGCGATCCCTGCTCTGCTCGCCGAGCGCGACGTGCGCTGGACCGACCTCGACGGGTGGCACCGGCTCGATGAGCACGAGGTCGCGCTCGGCGCCCCGGAGGAGCGCGCGCGCGTCAAGGTCGTGCCGCGCGAGGACATGGTCCGCATCTCCCGCGGGGAGTGAGCCGAGTCCTTTCCCGCATCTCCCGCGGGGAGTGACCCGGCCGCCTGCCGGGTCTACTTCTTCGCGGTCACCTCGACGGTGAAGGTGACGTGGGCGCCCGAGGCGCTGTTGTCCAGCGTGACCTTGGTGGTGCCCTCGGCCAGTGCGTCGAGTCCGGGATTGAACTGAGCGGATCCGTCGTCCTTGCCCGGAACGAAGGCGACGACCTTCGCATCCGCGATGTCCGCGGTCCAGTGCGCGAAGTCCTTGTCGTCGCCGGTGAGGTCGATGGTGTTGCCGACGGGCGCCTTCACCGTGGTCCCGTCGACCGTGCCGAGGTCGACGATGATCGGAGGCAGCATATCGCTGCCGGTCGTCTCGGGGGTGCTGCTCGTGCTGGTGGCGGGCGCGACGCCCCCGGAGCAGCCGGCGAGGGCGAACGCCCCCGTGGTGAGGGCGGCGACCGCCACGAGGCCGGCGATCGAGCGGTGCAGTCGAGTGCGGATCATGATTCCTCCTGAGCAGTGCGCGTCGATGTGGCCCAGCGTAGAGGAGGCGTGCTCCGAGGCGCCGCCGAACGGCGCGGATACTCTGGATCCATGAGCCACCCCGTCTCCGCCACGTGGATGCCCGACGTGCTCGGCGACGAGTTCGAGCAGCTCCCTCTGCCGCTCGGATCCGATGACGAGGGAGAGATCGTCGCGACCCTGGTGCGGGCGCTTCCGCGACGCACGGCCTGGCAGCGCCTGTTCGGGGATGGCCGGCAGCTCGCCGACACCGATGTGCTGTACGTGCACGGGTGGTCGGACTACTTCTTCCAGAAGCGGCTCGCACGGTTCTGGACCGGCCGCGGCGCACGCTTCTTCGCACTCGACCTGCGCAAGTACGGCCGCAGCCTGCGCGAGTACCAGACCCCGGGCTACATCGGTGATCTCGTCGAGTACGACCAGGACATCGCCGCCGCGCTCGCCGCGATGCAGGAGGGATCCGGCGCGGTCGGGCGCCGGCTGGTCTTGCTCGGCCACTCCACGGGCGGGCTGATCCTGAGCCTCTGGGCCGCACGGAATCCCGGCGTCGCGTCGGCCGTGATCCTGAACAGCCCGTGGCTGGAGTTCCAGCTCTCGCGCTTCACGCGGGAGACGATCACGCCGCTCGTGGGGCTGCGCGCCAAATACCGCCCGCTCGATCGTGCGCCGCAAGTCGACCTGGGCTACTACACGCGTGCGCAGCAGGAGGCCGCGGATCCGGCGGATCCGATGGACGTCAATCTCAGCTGGCGGCCGGCGCAGACGATGGCCGTGCACGCCGGGTGGCTGCACGCGATCCTGGGCGGGCATGCGGCGATCGCCGCGGGGATCGCGATCGACGTTCCCGTGTGCGTGCTGCTGTCCGCACGCAGCGCCGTACCGACGGCATGGTCGGATGACCTCACCCGCGCCGACAGCGTGCTGGTCGTCGAGGACATCGCCCGCGCCGCGCTGAGGATCGGCCCCTCGGTGACGATCGAGCGCATCGACGGCGCGCTGCACGACGTGTTCCTGTCCCGGCACGAGGCGCGGGAGGAGGCGTACGCCCGCCTCGGATACTGGGTCGACGGCTGGTCCGCCTCGGACCGCATCGCACGGCGGGTGCCGCGGCGGCCGGCCTGACCCGAACGCGGCGAAGGGCCGGCCGCCGGCCCACACGAGACGCGGGGGCGTGCCTCAGTCCACGAGGTGCATGGCGCGCACGAGATGCTCCGCGGAGTGCCCGTCGCCGGCGAGGATCGCCTCGGCGAGCTCGGCGTGCAGCGCGCGCATGGCGTCTCGTTGAGAGGCGTCGACGGACCACGGCCGCAGGTTGCGGGTCAGCGGCATGCTCGTCTCGTCGAGCACCGAGCTGAGGATGTCGTTCTCGCAGCGCTCGGCGAGGTAGTGCAGCAGCGCCCAGCGCTCGGCGGAGAGCGCCGCCGGATCGTCGAGGCCGTCGTCCAGGCTGCGAGCGAGAGCAGCGGCCTCCTCGCGCTCCGCATCACTCAGCCGCGGCACCGCGATCGCGGCGACCGCGCCGCCGAGATAGCCCGCGTACTCGAGGGTCTTCGCCGTGAGCTGCGGAGGCACCTCGGTGACCTGCGTGTACCGGCTCGGATACATCTCGACCAGGCCGACCCGCTCGAGCCGCTGCAGCGCCTCACGGATCGGCATCCGTGACACGCCGAACTTCTCTGCAAGATCCGCATCCCGGATCCGTGATCCCGGCGGCAATGTGCCGTCGATGATCGACGCACCGACCTGCTGATACACCTCTTCTGCGAGGAGTTGTTTCGTCGCCCCCAGCGGCGACCGAACCACGCCAGTCATCGGACCGCGTTCGCCCATCACTACCCCCAAGTAGTTTCCCCAGAACAGCACTATCTCACCGCTCGGGGGCAAACCCAAATACCGGTATCGAAGTGATGCGCGCGTCGCGCATCCCGCGACATTCAGAGGCGTTTTTGCGACGTCAGGGGTGATTTCGGGGGTCGGGGAATCCCGGACCGGATGAGGCGTCAACTGCGCCGGCGGGTGAGGTGGACGGTGACGTCTTCGCCCTCGTTCTTGCCGATCGCCCGGCGGATCGTGCTCGCGATCGGCAGCTTGTGGGTGCCGTCGCCCAGTGCCATGAACGCGCCGTCGAAAGGATGCCCGTCGACGGTTCCGGACACCTTGACCAGCCCGCGCGTGCCGAACACCGTCGCCGAGTCCGGCAGCTGCACGCAGATCCACGTGTCACCCGCGCGCACGCGGCCGAGCGTGGCGGTGAAGGTGATGTCCAGAGGCCCGACCGTGCTCATGACCCCGCGCCGTCCGTCTCGGGCACTGTCCCGGTGAGGGAGAAGGCGTTGCCGTCGGGGTCCCGCCACGCGAACATCGCCGGAGTCCCGGGCCAGCGCAGGATCTCGTCGACGTCGATGCCCTCGGCCACCATGGCGGCGTGGGCGGCGTCGACGTCATCCGAAGTGAACCGGATCCCGATCGATCCGCGGTGGACGGCCGGATCCGCGGGCTCGAGGGTGACGACCACGTCACCGCCGGGCGTCAGCTCGATCCAGCGGCCGTTCGGCGTGGGTGTGTCGCGCAGGAGCGTGAACCCGAGGCTCCGGTAGAAGCGCAGCGCGTCGTCCTGATCGTTCACAGGGATGCTCACCGCGCGGATGCCGGTGATGGGGGTGCTGTCCATGATGTGTCCCTTTCCTGAGCGGAGGTTCCGTCCAGGAAGATGACGTTCGACGTCGTGCGCGATCGACAGGCCGCCCCAGGAGCGCATTGACGAGGCCTGCCGTCCAGGTCGGGTGGAACAAGAACTCAGGGACTACCAACAGCAAACTTAGCGATGTCCCCGCATCGACGTCTGTAGGGAAAACGGGGGACAGCTAGCGTCGCCCAAGGTCAATATGTTGAGACCATGACTCAATACGACAAGTCGCCTCTCGGTGCACCATTCGGACCACGCCTGACCCGGCGCGGCTTCATCATTGGCAGCTCGCTAGCGGCAACGGCGATCTCAGTGGGAATCTCTTCCCCTGCATATGCGGATACGTCTTTGCAGGTGTCGACCGCGAAGGTGGAGATCACCCCGGACACCGGTTACCCGATGGCCGGGTTCGCAACCGAAACTGAACCGCGGCGCTCCGAAGGCGTCAATGAACCGCTGATGGCGCGTTGCATCGTCTTGTGGGACAACGGTGCCCCGAACGTCATCGTGTCTGCAGACGTTCTCGCGTTTGGCCGAACCATGCACCAGGCAATCCGGGACGGCGTGATTGCCCTCGGCGTCAGTAGTTCGGACTTTGTTCTCAACGCGACCCATACCCACAATGGGCCAGTGCTGATCGAGCGCCTCGACCCGTACATCGCCTACGCGGTGACGGACATGGCCGAGATCTCGGACTACTCCGATTGGCTCGTAAACGAGATCATCTCACTCGTTCAGACCGCGCTTGGGGCCACGCGTACCACCTGCACCCTCGACTATCAGGTGGCGGACGAAGACTTCTCGATCAACCGCGTTGGGTTGAGCTACGTCGAACGCGACGTACCCATCCTTGTCGCCCGCGCTACAGACGGGACACCGCGCGCGGTGCTGTTCAGCTACGGCGCTCACCCGGTCGCCGGAAATGGCGGAACCCTGTTCGATCCCGACTATCCGAGCGAAGCGATCAAGACGATCGAAGCCGCCTACTCAGGCGCGTTCGCACAGTTCATCCTCGGTCCTGCCGGCGATCAGAATCCTGCGCTAATGGACGGAATCCAGCAGTCGGACGCGTACGGCTACGATCTTGGCCTGACCGTCGTCAACAGCATCAATACCCCGGGACGGACGATCACAGCACCGATAAGTACGGCGCTGTCTGAGGCGGAACTGCCCTTGGACGTCACCGACACTCCGTCGAACCGGGTCGCTCTGCAGCAAGTCTTCCAAGCTCGACAGGTCAACCCCGCGACGGACTACGAACATCGGCATGGCGAAGTCATGGAGCAGGTCGCCGCGTCGCCAGACCCGCTCGAAGACACCGTCCCGCTCCCGGTGCAACGTTGGCAGTTCGGAGGTGCACCGGGGCTAACGATGATCTTCTCGGGTGGCGAGGTCGTCTCCGGCTACGCCGTGTACTTCCGATCGATAAGCGGCGGAGCGAACCAACTCTGGTTCTCGGCCTATGCCAATGAGGTCCCCGGTTACATTCCCAGCGATGAGATCCTCGCGAATCCCGGATACGAAGCCGGGTATGCCGCCGACCACCCGGGAGTGGCAGCGGCGTCAATGGCCGCCTACGGTCATCTCGCCCATTTTCGAGGCCGCCCTGCCGGCACCTCAGTCACGGGAGTGGAGCAGGTCTTCATCGACGAGATTCAATCACTCCTCTAGACCGTACGACGAAATCGCCCCTGCCTCTCCGACGCGGGGGCGATTTCGTGTCATCGAGGTTCCGCGCAGCCGAGAGGGTCAGCGTAGTCGGGCGTGCTCGGCAACGCTGGCGCACTTACTTCAGCGAGTCAGGCTGCGAGAAGGCATGACAAACGTCCCGCTGCTGCGTATCCGACTGCGATCTCCGTGGCGTCGTGGCCGGGTTCTTGAAGCCCTCTGTGAGGCTTGTCGTCTGCGTCGAGCAAGAGGCGTTCGATGTGGGTAGCGCGGATCTCCGGCTTCGCCCCGAGCTCTTCGACAAGTTGCAGGACCGACCGAGGCCAAACGCTCCAGCGCCACTCCTGCGGGATCTGGGGATGCTGGGTGAGAATCCCAGGGTCAGGGCTTCAGCGGAAGTTGATGAACTGGAGATCCAGGTCCAGATCGGATCCCTTGAGCAGCGCGATCACGGCCTGCAGGTCGTCGCGGCTCTTGGACTGCACGCGCAGTTCATCGCCCTGGATCTGCGACTTGACGGACTTGGGGCCCTCGTCGCGGATGATCTTGCCGATCTTCTTCGCGTTCTCCGAGCTGATGCCCTCCTTGAGGGTCGACTCGAGACGGAACTCCTTGCCGCTGGCCGTGGGGTCGCCGGACTCCAGGCTCTTCAGGGAGATGCCGCGCTTGATGAGCTTGGTCTGGAACACGTCCAGCACCGCACGGGCGCGCTCGTCCGAGTTCGCCAGGATCACGATCTTGTCGCCGCTCCAGGCGATCGAGGCGCCGACCCCCTTGAAGTCGTAGCGCTGCTCGATCTCCTTTCGGGCCTGGTTGAGGGCGTTGTCCGCCTCCTGGCGATCGACCTTGGACACGATGTCGAATGAGCTGTCAGCCATACAGGCAGTGTAACGAGCAGCGAGCTCACGCGGTCTCGTGCACGGCGCCGCCCGGACGCGCCGTCGACGAGCGCACCACGAACCGCGGGGTGAGCGTGCGGTGCTCGGGTGCTGCTCCCGGGTTGTCCAGCTGCGCGAGGAGCAGGTGCGCGGCGAGGCGACCCTGCCCAGCTGGATCCTGCGCCAGCGTGGTCAGACCGAAGAACGCGGACAGCTTGTGGTCGTCGATGCCGACGATCGAGAGATCGTCGGGGACGCGCAGGCCCAGATCGCGCGCGGCGAGCATGCAGCCGATCCCGATCTCGTCGCTCGCCGCGAAGATCGCGGTGGGCCGATCGTGCGCGAGCAGCGCCTTCGCGGCCGCGTATCCGGAGGGGATGTCGAAGTCCGCCTCCCAGAACCCCGTCTCCTCGACTTCGAGCCCCGCCGCGCGCATGGCGGACAGCCACCCGTCGTAGCGCGCATCGCCGAGCTGGAAGGCGCTCGCGATCGTCCTGCCCGCGCCGACGTAGGCGATGCGGGTGTGGCCGAGCGAGAGGAGGTGCTCCGTGGCGAGAGTCGCCATTCGCGCGTTGTCGACGTCGACCGCTGTGGCGCCCTCGATGTAGCCGCCGATGCTGACCACGGGCTTGCCGAGCGCGCGCAGCGCGCGAATCTCGTCGGGTGTCAGCTCGATGCTGGCCGCGATCAGGCCGTCGATGCTGGCCCGACGCAGCGAGCTGCCGAACACCTGGTCGCGCTGGGACTCGTTGCCCTGCAGGTCGTACAGGGTCACGTCATAGCCCTGACTGAGCAGCACGGACTCGATGCCGGTGAGCAGATCCGTGAAAAACCAGCGGTCGATGAACGGCACCATGAACCCGATGTGCCGGGTGCGCCCCGACGCCAGCCCCGAGGCGTTCGAGGAGATCACGTAGCCGAGCTCCGCGGCCGCCGCCAGGACCTTCTCCCTGGTGGCCGGCGACGCCGTCTTCCCGTTCAGGGCGCGCGAGACCGTGGCGGTGGACACGCCGGCGAGACGCGCCACATCGGCGATGTCAGCCACACGGGCCTCCTAGGAAGTCGGGTCAAGGAAGGGTATCGGTCCGGACCGGCGGACGACGGATGCGTGACGTTCCCCGATGTTTGTTCGGCTCATTGTTGTAAACGTTTCCGAGCAACGCAACCCTCAATGCGGCAGGCTCGCTTATCAATAGCAGTGCGGATGCAGCCAGCTCGCGTCCCAGTCAGGCCCTCCTAGCGAGGGGTTGCGCGAAGCGTCGCGGATCCGCATACTGTAAACGCTTGCAATCCTCGCAGGCGGAGCGAGCGCCCTCTGGCGCGAGATCGGAGCCGATTGCGCTCCCTGAAGACCGAGAGAGGTACACCGATGAAGGTGAACAGGAAGAGCGTCGTCGCGTTCGGCGCACTCCTCGTGGCCGGCGCACTGGCGCTGACCGGCTGCGGCGGCAGCAGCAACGGCGGTGGCTCGTCCGCCGGAAGCGACAAGACCACGGGCTCGCTCACAGTCTGGGTCGACTCCAACCGCGCGGCTGCGATGAAGCAGGTCGCCGCCGACTTCAAGAAGGACAAGGGCATCACCATCAACCTGGTGGTCAAGGACTTCGGCAAGATCCGCGACGACTTCACCGCCCAGGTCCCCACCGGCAAGGGGCCCGACATCACGATCGGCGCGCACGACTGGATCGGATCCTTCGTGAAGGACGGCCTCGTCGCTCCGATCGAGCTGGGCGACTCCGCCTCCAAGTTCGAGAAGGTCGCCGTCTCCGCGGTCACCTACGACGGCAAGGTCTACGGCCTGCCCTACGCGATCGAGAACATCGCGATCCTGCGCAACACCGCGCTCGCCGACTCCACTCCGGCCAGTTACGACGAGATGATCGCCAAGGGCAAGGCCGCGGGCACCAAGTACCCGTTCCTGATCGGACTCGACGCGGCCACCGGTGACGCGTACCACACGTACCCGTTCCAGACCTCGTTCGGCAGCCAGGTCTTCGCGCAGAACGCGGACGGCAGCTACGACGCCAAGAAGCTCACGATCGGCGACGAGGCCGGGCAGAAGTTCGCCACCTGGCTGGGCGCGCAGGGCGCGGCCGGCATCTTCAACCCCGGCCTGACCGGCGATCTCGCCAAGGCCGCCTTCAACGCGGGCGAGGCTCCGTACTTCATCAGCGGCCCCTGGAACCTGCCCGACGCGGAGAAGGCCGGCATCAAGGTCTCCGTCGACCCCATCCCGAGCGCCGGCGGCCAGGAGGCCCGTCCGTTCGCAGGCGTGCAGGCGTTCTTCGTGAACGCGAAGTCGAAGAACACCCTCGCCGCGAACGAGTTCCTGGTGAACTACCTCGCCACCCCCGCCGTGCAGACCGCGCTCTACAAGGCGGGCGGCCGCCCGCCGGCACTGACGGAGTCGTTCCAGGCTGCGCAGTCCGACCCCGCGGTGGCCGGCTTCGCCAAGGTTGGCGCCAACGCCGTGCCGATGCCGTCGGTGCCCGAGATGGGCTCCGTGTGGGACGACTGGGGCAAGTCCGAGGTCGCGATCATCAAGGGCGGCGACCCGGCCAGCACCTGGACGGGCATGACCCAGGCCATCCAGACCAAGATCGGCTGATCCGCTCGTGAATCCGGTGCGGGGAGGCGCGCGATCGCGCCGCCTCCCTGCACCTCCGCCCGCTGACGACGTTGTGAAGGGGTCGAGATGACGGGTCCTGCCGTGCAGGAGAAGACGCAGGAGTCCTCGGCCATGTCCGCCGAGGACAGGGCGCGCAGCCGCCGCCAGCGGCGAGCTGCCGCCTATGCCGAGGCCGCATCGGCCGGCTGGAAGGTGTGGCTGGTCAAGATCGTCGCGCTCGCGGTGATCGACGCCCTCGCGCTCTACGCCGTGTTCGCGCTCGCCGCGGGTGCGCAGTGGACGCCGGCCGTGCTGGTCGCCGTGGGCGTGCTGGCGATCAACGCCGTCTACCTCATTCCCGGCCTGCTGCCCGCGAAGTATCTGACGCCGGGCCTCGTGTTCCTGCTGATCTTCCAGATCTTCGTCGTGCTGTACTCGGGTTACGTCGCCTTCACGAACTACGGATCCGGGCACAACTCCACCAAGGACGACGCGGTGCAGGCGCTGCTGCTGCAGTCGCAGACCCGCGTGGCGGACTCCCCGACGTTCTCCGTCAAGATCCTCGAGAAGGACGGGAAGTTCTTCTTCCTCACCGCAGAGCCCGGCAGCGACGAGCCGCTGATCGGCGGCGCCGACCGCCCGCTCTCCACCGAACCCGGTATCAGCGCCGATGGCGCCCCCGGCTTCACCACCCTCGACTTCCCGAGCGTCATCGCCCACCAGGACGACATCGCCGCCCTGGCCGTGCCGCTCTCGCACGACCTGAACAAGGGCTATCTCAAGACCACCGACGGTTCCAAGGCGTACCTGTTCACCTCGACCCTCACCTGGGATCCGACGGCCGACACGATGACCGACACCAAGACCGGCGTCGTCTACAGCGACACCGGCCGCGGCGCGTTCACCGCGAAGGACGGCAAGGCACTGCTGCCCGGCTGGCAGGTGTGGGTCGGCGGCGACAACTTCGTCCGCGCGTTCTCGGACCAGTCCATCCGGGGCCCGTTCCTCGCGGTGCTGCTGTGGACCTTCGCGTTCGCGATCCTCTCGGTCGCGACGACGTTCATCCTCGGCCTGTTCCTCGCGATCGTGTTCAACGATCCGAAGATGCGCAGCCGCAAGTACTACCGGCTGATCATGATCCTGCCGTACGCGTTCCCCGCGTTCCTGTCGGCGCTGGTGTGGGCAGGGCTCTTCAACAAGGACTTCGGCTTCATCAACCAGGTCGTCCTCGGCGGGGCGTCGATTCCGTGGCTGACGGATCCGTGGCTCGCCAAGGCAGCGATCCTCATCGCGAATCTGTGGCTCGGCTTCCCCTATATGTTCCTCGTCACGACCGGCGCCCTGCAATCGCTGCCCGACGACGTCGTCGAGGCGGCGCGCGTGGACGGCGCGAGCGTGTGGCAGACGTTCCGGCTGATCAAGTTCCCGCTGCTGCTCGTGGCCGTCGCGCCGCTGCTGATCGCCTCGTTCGCGTTCAACTTCAACAACTTCGGGCTCATCTTCCTGCTCACCAACGGCGGTCCGCAGTTCACCGACGCGAGCATCAACGTGGGATCCACGGATCTGCTCATCTCGATGGTCTACAAGGTCGCCTTCGTCGGCTCCGAGCGGGACTACGGCCTCGCCAGCGCCTTCTCGATCATCATCTTCGTGCTGGTCGCCGCCATCTCCCTGATCGGATTCCGGCAGACCAAGGTGCTGGAGGATCTGAACTGACATGACCGACATCGCAAAGACCTCGGCCCCTGCGTCGACCGCGACCGCCGCGCTCCTCGCCGCCCCGGCGCGCCACCCCCGCCGACCGTTCGGCCGGTGGTTCCGGGAGACCGGCTGGCGGCACATCATCGGCGTCGTGATGCTCGTGTTCGCCGGCTTCCCGCTGGTGTACGTGCTGTCCGCCTCGCTGAACCCCGGCGGGACGCTGCTGAGCACGAACGGACTGTTCTCGAAGATCAGCGTGGACAACTACGTGCAGCTGTTCCAGGATCCGTCCCGGCCCTATGGCGCCTGGTTCCTGAATACGATCTTCATCGGCGTGTTCGCCGCCGTGTGCAGCGTGTTTCTGTGCGCGCTCGCCGCATATGCCTTCTCGCGCATGCGATTCCGAGGACGCCGCACGGGGCTCATGACCCTGCTGCTCGTGCAGATGTTCCCGCAGCTGCTGGCGATCGTCGCGATCTTTCTGCTGATGTCGGCCATCGGCGACATCTTCCCGGCGCTGGGGCTCAATTCGCAGATCGGCCTGATCCTCGTGTACCTCGGTGGCGCACTGGGGGCGAACACGTTCCTGATGTACGGGTTCTTCAACACGATCCCCGCCTCGATCGACGAGGCCGCGAAGATCGACGGAGCGGGTCACGCACGGATCTTCTTCACCATCATCCTGCGCCTGGTCGCGCCGATCCTGGCGGTGGTGGGGCTCCTCGCCTTCATCGGCATCACGGGCGACTTCCTGATCGCGTCGACCGTGCTGATCTCTCCGGAGAAGCAGACGCTCGCTGTCGGGCTGTACCAGTACGTGTCCACCGACGCGAAGAACTACGCGGTCTTCGCGGCCGGGGCCGTGCTGGCGGCGATCCTGCCGATGATCCTGTTCCTGTCGCTGCAGAAGTACATCGTCGGCGGCCTCACCGCCGGTAGCGTGAAGTAACGATCCTCGAAACACAATCCAAGGGCTCTGTCACGGCATCGGTCGTGCAACCACGTCGACTCCGGCGGGCTGCCGCCGCACCACGAAAGGCCTCGACATGACCGCTCTGCTCCCGCACCACGACGGATCCCCGCTGCACGTCTCCGACGACGCCCCCGCTCTGGGCGATGTCGTCCGAGTGCGGCTGCGCGTGCCTGCCGGCTACGGCCCGATCGCGGCCGTCCGCACCCGATCCAACCCCGACCACGAGCCGGAGTGGACCGACGCCGAGCGGATCGGCAGCGCCGATGGCTGGGAGTGGTGGGAGGCGCCGGTCACCGTGCGCAATCCGCGGCACGGCTACCGGTTCCTGCTGCAGCACGAGGACGGCCGGATCGAATGGCTGAACCAGACCGGCATCCACCGTCTGGAGACGCTCGACGCCGAGGACTTCGCCCTGGTCGCCGAACCCGCGCCGCCCGCCTGGCTGCACGAGTCGGTCATGTACCAGGTGTTCCCGGACCGCTTCGCCCGTTCGGCCCAGGCCGACGAGCACCCGACGCCCGACTGGGCGATCCCGGCGGAATGGGACACCCCGGTGGATCCGGTCATGCCGGGCCGGGCGCATCAGTTCTACGGGGGAGACATTCCCGGGATCGTGGAGCATCTCGACCACCTGGTCGAGCTCGGGGTCAACCTGCTCTACCTGACGCCGGTGTTCCCGGCCGCGTCCAACCACCGCTACGACGCCTCGAGCTTCCTGCGCGTCGACCCGCTGCTGGGCGGCGACGAGGCGTACGCGCACCTCATCGAGGAGGCGCATGCCCGCGGCATCAAGGTGATCGGCGACCTCACCAGCAACCACTCCGGCGACGGCCACGAGTGGTTCCGGGCGGCGTTCGGTACCCCCGGAGCGCCCGAGGAGCGGTTCTACTACTTCACGAACGACGACAACACCGAGTACGAGTGCTGGCTGGGTGCACGCAGCCTGCCCAAGTTCGACTGGGCCAGTGAGGAGCTGCGCGAGCGGTTCATCACAGGCGAGGACTCGGCCGTCGCCCGCTGGCTCAAGCCGCCCTATGGCGCCGACGGCTGGCGCGTCGACGTCGCGAACATGACCGGGCGCCTCGGGGCGATCGACCTGAACGCGGATGTCCGGCGGCTGCTGCGTGACACCGTGCGGGGGATCAACCCGGATGCGATCCTGCTCGGCGAGTCCACCAACGACGCCACGAGCGATCTGCAGGGCGACGGCTGGGACGGCGCGATGACCTATCCGTCCTTCACCCGCCCTGTATGGGCCTGGCTCAGCGAGCCGAACGGTGCTTCGTACCTCACCGCGGAAGGGGAGGAACGCACCGAGAGCTGGTTCTTCGGCATGCAGACCGGCGGCATCCCGCGCTACACCGCGCGCGACGTGGTCGACTCGATCACCCGATTCACCGGGGGGATCCCGTGGCGGGTGCGGCTCGGCAACATGCAGCCGCTGGACACGCACGACACCGCACGGTTCGCCACCAACGCCGCCCCGGGGACGGTGCCCGTCGCTGTCGGCCTGTCGATGACGCTGCCGGGGCTGCCCGTCGTGTTCGCCGGCGACGAGTTCGGCCTCACCGGCGTGGACGGCGAGGCCAGCCGCACACCGATCCCGTGGGGGACCGAGGTGCAGCCGGATACCGCGGAGCGCATCGCGCTGTACCGCGACCTGGTCGGGCTGCGCCGCGCGCACCCCGTGCTCGGCACCGGCGGGCTGCGGTGGCTGCACGTCGACGACGACGGCCTCGTGTTCGTGCGGGAGTCGGCCGAGGAGACCGTTCTCGTGCTCGCCGCCCGGGGCGACGTCGACATCGAGCTCCCGGCCGGGGCGCTCGCGGGAGCCGCGGCGGCTGAGGCGCTGTTCGGCGACGCGACCCTCGCCGTCGCCGACGACGGCGCCGTTGCGCTCGCTGCCGAGGGGCCGGTGTTCGCCGCGTGGACGCTGCCCGGCGTGGCCGCGCCGGACGCCGGCTGAGCCCCGCACCGGGGCCTCCCTGACGTCCGCCGAGGGTGCGGGCGACGCGTCCGCCGCGCGCCGCCCGCGCCCGCGCGCTCCGCTCTCGTACCCTCGGGGTATGGCACGGATCGGGGGGCGCAACACCGGGATCGCGTGGCTCGCGGGCGTCGTCTGCGCCGGGGTCATCGCAGGGCTCGTGTACCTCGCCGCACCCATGGGGCCGGTGATGGTGACCTACTTCTCCGGCCTGCTGCATCGGTGACGCCGATCCGGATGTGACGCGGATCCGACCCGTGACGCGGGCGATGGATCCGGATACGACGCCGATCCGGATCCGGCATCCGCGGTTTCCGGCAGGTCTGCGCGGCGGTGCCCTGCCTCGGAGATAGCCTCGAATCACCGTATCCGTATGGAGGAGCTCATATGAGTGACCACGAGGTTTCGAAGCCGGCGCAGGCGCACGACGTCGACGACGCCGTGGCCGCCGCGCCCGAGGCGGACGCCCAGGGTGCCGACACCGCGGCTGTCCCCGCTGAGGGCGCCGCGGTCGAGGCCGCAGTCGTGCAGCCGGCCCCGGCCGAGGGCGCCGACGCGCATGTCCCGGCCACTGCAGCCGAGCGCACCGGCGAGGATGTCGCCGATGCCGTGCAGCCCGACCATGCCGCCGTCGCACAGAGCGCGAACGAGAGCCTCGCCGAGGCCGAGCGCGCCGCCGACGGGGCGACTGCCGCGGATGCGCGTGCCGCGGACCAGCGTGCCGCGGACGCCGATCTCGCCGCTTTCGAGGCGGCCGAGGCCGCGTACCCGGGCACGTTCGGCGGCACGTTTACGCCGCCGTCTCCCGAGGTCCCCACTGTGGCCGCTGCGGCGGCCGCCACGGAGACCTCGACGTTCGAGCACGCGACGACCCGCGTCGACGCCGTCGCCGAGGCGCCGACGCAGGTGCTCGCGCCGGCGGTCATCGCCCCGGGTGCCGGCGACGTGCCGCCACCCATCTTCGTGCAGGCTCCCGAGCCTCCGCGCGAGCGCGGCAACCGCGGTGCGATCTTCGGCATCGGCCTGCTGGCGGCCATCGCCTTCGCGATCCTCTACCTCGGCACCGCCCTGGGCATCGCCGCGTTCGACGGCAAGGTCACCACCGACAGCATCGGCACCTACCTGCTCGACCAGCTCCGCAGCCCTGGGCTGTGGATCCCGGTCGTCGTGTTCGCGATCGGATTCTGGCTGCTCGGCGGCATCATCAACCGCGGGCGCTGGGGCTACTGGGTCGTCTTCGGGATCATCGTCGGCGGCTTCGCGTACGGCGGCCACCTGCTCGGCGCGATCGGATCCGTCGAGTTCTGGAAGCTCGGTGCGACCCAGCTGGCCGAGAACGTGAACGGTCAGCTGCTCGCCCCGCTCGCGATCGCCGCGTTCATCTTCGGCCGCGAGCTCACCATCTGGTTCGGCGCCTGGGCCGCCCGCGCCGGCGCCCGCCGCACCGCGCAGAACGACGAGGCGCAGCGCGAGTACGAGCGCGTCCTCGAAGCCGGACCCCAGCTGCCGTAGCGGCGCCGGCCTGCACCGCAGGAGAGCATCACGAACGATTTCCCGCCGAACCCCCGCGAGCCACTGCCCGCGGGGGTTCGTCCTGTCCTCGCCTGGGTGATCGGGGTCGTCTCGTTCTTCGCGCTGGCCATCATGGGGCTCGGAATGCTCAGCCTGCTCACAGAACACGACCTCATCGCGTTGCCCCGGCTCGGCCAGTTGCCCGGCATCGTCGGCATGGTGCTGGCCGTGGTGGTGTTCGCGCTGTCGCTCCGGGGCGTGCTCGCGAACCCGCATCCGTCGTTCGTCGCGACGGTCTTCCTCGCGCTCGGCGCGGCGCTCGTGCACCTGGGCGGCGTGTGGGGGGCCGCGGTGGCGGAGGGCGCGGGCGCGGTCGACGCCACGGCCGCCGCCGGGCAGCTCGTGCTGGGCGGGGCGAGCGCCGTCATCGTGATCGCCGCACTGATCGCGGCGTGGGTGGCGATCGCACTGCGTCGCACGGAGGCCCGGCCTCCCCGCTGGCCGTGGGAGAAGGACGACGACGAGCAGCCCTGACGCGATCGTCCTGCCCCGCGCGGCGGCTGACGTCGCATGCCGAGATCAGGTGAGTCGCCCGAGAACAGGGCGGATCCGATCGGGATCCTCCTGTTCTCGGTCCATCGACCTGATCTCGGCCGGCACCGCGGCACTCGATCTCGCGTGCCGCGACCTCCCGGGCGTGTCCGCCCCGTACGCTGGAGGCGTGGAGCGCTCGCTGGAGACGCAGGTCGACCTGGCTGTGGAGGCCTGGCTGCGCTGGGTGCCGCGCTGGGAGCCCGCCACCCACCGCGGGCGGGTGGCGCCGTGCCGCCGCTGCCTGGGCTCTCCCGTGCTCTCCGCCGCGGGCATCGGCGGGAACGTGCCGCACGGCGTGCAGCACGGACTGTCCACCCGCATCAAGACCATCGTCGACCACGCCGTCGCCGAGTACACCGCGCGGAACCTGCCGATGCTGCAGGGCGAGCTCGACCAGCAGGCCGCCCGCAATCGCGCCCGCGCCTACCGCCCGACGGAGGACCTCGAGCCCGAGTACGAGGGCATGCCGCTGGATCCGGATCCGGTTCCCGGCGCCCCTTTCCTGTTCACGCTCGCCGGGATGGCCGACGAGGATGCGGGGGAGCTGCCTCCCCTGCCGCCGCTCAGCGACGATGCGAAGGCCGCGCTGCGCCACGAGGTCGCCCTCGCCGACGACTACGCGAACGTCGTGGGCCGCGAGATCTGCGGGCTGCTGCTCCGGCACCGCCTGCGAGTGCAGGCCGCGATCAGCGAATACGTCGAGCCGCAGATCGAGGCGATGCTCGCCGAGCTGACCGAGGCGCTGGACTCGCCCTTCGACCCCGACACGCTCTGACCGGATCCGCGCGATCGGAGCCGGATCCGCGAGAGGCGCCCGCACAGCCGAACATTGCCTGGGAAGCCGGATCCGGGCTGGCGCCGACGCACCCGCATGGCTATCGTTTTTCGATAGATACAGATCGCTTTTCGATAGGAGTGCCATGCAACCCCGGATCACCGCCGCCCTCAAGGCGCTCATCGTCGTCCTGCTCGCGCTGCTGCTGGCCACTCAGGTGGCGCTCATCCCGGGCGTCGCCGTGCTCACCGCCGAGCGCAATCCCGAGCTCGGATATCTGGTCGGCCCCGGCATCGTCGGCGGCATCGTGCTGGTGGCGCTCATCGAAATCGTGCTGGTCTGCGTCTGGCGGCTGCTGTCGCTCGTGCGCCAGGACCGGATCTTCAGTCCCGGGTCGTTCCTCTACGTCGACATCATCATGGTGACGATGGCTGCCTCCGCGGTACTGATCGCCGGAGCCATGATCGTGCTCCTGCTGGGACATGCGGTGAATCCCTCGATCCTGCTGCTCGGCGTGGTCGGCGTCGTGATCGGCATCGCGCTCGCGCTGCTGGTCGCGGTGATGCGCGGGCTCCTGCGCAAGGCGCTCGAGCTCGAGCAGGATCTGTCCGAGGTCGTCTGATGCCCATCGTGATCGATCTCGATGTGCAGCTCGCCAAGAAGAAGATGAGCGTGCAGGAGTTCGCCGACGCCATCGGCATCACGCCGGCCAACGTTGCGGTGCTCAAGAACGGCCGTGCCAAGGCGGTGCGCTTCACGACCCTCGACGCGATCTGCCGGGTGCTGGAGTGCCAAGCGGGCGACATCCTGCGCTGGATCCCGGAGGGCGAGGCATGAGCGCCTCCGCGACCTGGGTGACCACGGCGCTCGAGCGGCTGCGCGACGACTCGCACTGCCCCGTCTGCGGCGTCGCGGTCGCGGGATCCACGTGCTGGTCCTGCGGCGCGGACTTCCGCGGCGCGGCCGCGCAGGAACTCTGGTCGGCCTCCGTGCAGGCCGCCGCCGCGCTCGCCCGTCGGGAGCAGCTGCTGGCCGCGCTGCCTCGACGAGGAATCGTTGCAGGGAAGGCGACTGCGGCGGAGGAAGGTCTCCGACACTCCGGTCCACGTGGATTCGGGCCGAGCGGCTTCAGACCGAGCGGATCCGGGTCGGGCCGGACGGCGGTGGCCGGTACTCAGCCGCTCGCAGCGACATCAGGGATGCCCGTCCCCCCGCCGCCTATGCGCCTACCCGCTCCGAGCCGCCCCGGAGCAGAGCCGGAGCGCAGCACGCCGCTGCAGTCCCTGCTGTCGCTGGCCGGAGCCGGTCTGTTCGCCACGGCGGCGATCGTGTTCAGCTTCTTCACCCCGGATCTCTCCGATGCGGCGCGCACCGCGATCGTCGGCGCCACCGGCGCACTGTTCCTCGTTGGCGGCGTGGCGCTCGCCCGCCGCGGACTGCGGTTCTCCGCAGAGACCGTGGCCGGACTCGCGCTGGTGTTCGCCGGGCTCGCGGCGCACGGCATCGTCGCCGCCGCGCCGGAGTCCGACCGGTGGCTGCTCGGCGCCGGGGTGACGGCCGCGGGATCAGCGCTGCTCCTCGGGATCGCCGGCCGGGCGAGACTGCGCATCTGGCTCTGGGCGGGCGCCGTCGGGCTCGCGGTCGCGCCGGCGATGCTCGCCGGCGTCACGGGTATCGGCGATGCCGGCATGCTCGCGGTCCTCGCGGTCGCCTTCCTGGCGCTCGCCGAGGTGGCCTTGCTGCCGAGGATCGGGGCGCGGTTCATCGCCGCCGCCGAGCCGGATCCGGTACCGCTCGCCCTCGAGCGCGGTTCGCTCATCGTCGCGCAGGCGGTCGCCGTGACGATCGTGCTGCTCGTGAGCGCCGGCCGGCTGCTGACCCTCACAGCGACGATGCCAGTGCTCGCCCTCGCCGCAGTGCTCGTCTGCACGCAGGCCCTGCTCGCCACGCGCAACGGCGGTGCGGTCGCCTGGAGCATCGTCGCGGGCGTCGCCGGCTCGGGTGCACCCGTGCTCGTGGCCCTCAGCATCGCGCCTCGCATGGGGGAGACCGGGTTCCTGGTCGCGTGCGCGGCCGGCGTGGGGCTGGGTCTGGTGCTGCTCGTCGCGGTGGCGCCGTTGCCGCGTACGGCGCGCCCGGTCGCCGTCGCGGGCGGTGCGGTTGCCGTGCTCGCGGTCGCACTCGCACCGGGAGGGATCTTCACCGCGCTCGCCGGCGGCTCCGTCCTCGCCCGCGTGGCCGGGCGCACAGCGCTCGCCGACGGTCCCGCCGGCGAGCTGCCCGTCGATCTGGGGTGGGCACTGGTCGTGAACCTCGTCATCGGAGCCGCCGCACTCGGCGCCGTGGCCGTCCTGGCGCGGAGGCGGAGCGCGACCTTCCGCGCCGTGTTCGCGGTGCTGGCGATCGTGCCCGGCTCGTTCGCGGTGCTCGCGCTCGGGGCCTCTGCACTCCTGGAGGCGCCGCTGCGCGTCGGCCTGTTGCTGGTCGCCGGAGTCTCGGTGTCGCTGGTCGCGCGGGTGCCGCGACGATGGATCGGCGAGATCGCCCGGATCCTGCTTCTCATCGCCGCCTTCGCCGCGGTCGTGCTCGCGGCGTTCGTCGGGGCGGAGGATCCCGCGCTCATGCCCGCGGCCGGAGTCGTGACCCTGCTCTCCCTCTTCGCTCTCGGTGCGGCGCTGCCGGCGGGCTGGCGGTTCCTGCTCGTCGCGGCGGGCTTCGGCTATGCGCTCGGGGTGCTCTGCTCGGGGCTCACACTCACCGGCATCGGCGGGGTCGCGCTGCTCAGCCTCACCGCGACGGCGGGGCTGCTCGCGGTCGCCGCGGTCACGGCGGTGCGGGCGGTGCCGGGACGCTCGTGGCAGGCGATGCTCGTGGTGGCCGCAGCGCCATTCGCGATCGGGGTCGCCCAGGTGCTCGTCGAACGCAGCGGCTGGACAGCGCTGCCCACGGCCGCGATGGCCGTACTGGCCGCGCTGCTGCTGGGCACGCGGCGCGAGGGCGCCGTGACCGCGGTACGGCTGCTGGCTGCCGCGGTGATCGTGCCGGCTCTCGCGGTGTCGGTGCTCTGCCTGGGCGCCCAGATGCTCGCGACGAGCGCCTCTCCCGTGGTGCTGCCGGTGATCGCCGCCCTCGTGGGGGGCGTGCTGCCGTGCACCGGGGCGATCCGCCGCGTGCTCGCCGACCGCGGGGTGGGTGGCATCGTGGCGGCGCAGGTCCAGACCGCGCTCGAGGCGGGCGCCCTGCTCACCGGTGGGCTCGCCGTGGTGCTGGCGCTCGTACGCGAGGCCGCGGGGTTCGGCACGGCGTGCGCGGTGCTGGCGCTGCTCGCCGGCGGATCGGGCAGCGCCGCCGCCACGACGGGCCGGCGGCACCTGCGCGCGGTCGCCGCGATCGCGGCCACGGGTGCGCTGTGGGCGGCCTGCGCGGCCGCCGGGGTCGGGCTTGCGGAGGCGTACCTGCTGCCGCCTGCGCTCGCCGCCGTGGCGTTCGGCATCGTGCGCGCGCTGCGGGGCGGGGCCGGGGCGGCGTTCGTCGCGGCCGGATCCGCCGGTGCGGTGATTCCGGTGCTGGTGCTCATCGGGGCGGGCGCTGCCGATGCCTCGCCCTGGCGCACGGGCGTGCTGCTCGCGGTGTCCTGGGTGCTCGCTGCCGGCGGCGGCGTGCTCGCGCGGAAGCTGCGCGGCGGCGGCGTGCTCGCGCGGAAGCTGCGCGGCGGCGACGTGCTCGCGAGGAAGCGAGGCGGCGGCGTTCGTCACGACGGCGACCACGCAGGCAGAAGCATCCCAGTGGCGGGGGCGTCCGCGGCGGCGAGGAGCGTCCCCACCGCGGCGCCGGGGGGATCCGCCACGGTGCGCCGGCTGCGGCCCGCCGTGTCGTGGCTGGCGGCGGCATCGATCGCGGCGGGGCTGGCCGGTACCGTGCAGGCGATTCTGCTGGCGCGAGGGCAGGGTCTGGCCGGGCTGCTGCCCGCGCCGCTCGCCGCCGCTGCGCTGTTCCTCACGTGCGCCGGCCTCTCGGCGGCGGGCGGAGTGGGCATGGCCGCGGGCGCCGCGGCATTGCGTGCGGTCGCTCCGCTCGAGGTGGTGCGCCGGTCCCGATGGCTCTTCGTCCCCGCGCTCGTGGCGACGACGGCGGGGGTATGGCCCGCAATCCAGCGGGACTGGTTCTCGATCTGGGGCATGTGGTCGCTCATGCTCGTGCTGCTGGCGGCGATGGCGCTCACCGCGCGTCGGATCGTCCGCGGCGGGTTCGCGGTCGCGCCGGTGTGGATCCTGTTCGCGCTCGCCTTCGTGACCGCTGTCGTTGCATGGAGCCCGCGTGATCTGCGCGTGGAGTGGTTCTCGCTCCCGCTCGGGCTGTTCCTGATCGCGGCGGGAATGCAGGGCCGGTTCGACGCGCCCTGGTCGCTCCCTGGGCGCGAATTGCGGCCATCACAGGCCGAGAACCGCAATCTGCGACCAGCGAGCGCGAATGCGGCGTCGGGCGAGGCCGGCCCCGGCGCGTCCGGGGAGACGGCTCCCGCTCCGTCCACCGGCCTGCACGACTGGCCGAAGGGCGTGACCGGGTCCTGGGCGCTGCTGGCGCCCGGCATCGTCGTGACCATGCTCGCCTCGGTCGTGTCGACGTTCACGGATCCGCTCACCTGGCGCGCGATCCTGGTCATGGTGTGCGCGCTGATCGCCATCCTCGTCGGTGCCACCCGGCGGCTGGCGGCGTCGTTCCTCATCGGGCTGATCGTGCTGCCGATCGAGAACCTGTTCGTGTTCGCGGTGCAGATCGGCCGGGGGATCGAGTCGATGCCCTGGTGGATCACGCTCGCCGTGATGGGTGCGGTGCTGCTCATCATCGCGACCACGGCCGAACGGCGAGCCGAGCGCGCCCCGATGGCCGCACGCCTGCGCGACCTGCGCTGAGCTCACGATGATCCGCCCCCCGGATGCGGCGGAGCGCGGCGGCCGGACGGTCCGCACGGATGCCCCGGCGCGCCGTTCGTGCGCATTTGACCGGGCGTGTTACGGCGCATTACCATAGAGCGGGTATGCGTGTGTCTTGACGCGCGCGTACCGGGCACCGGCATTCGCCGGTTCCGCCCCCACGGCATACCCACCATTCAAACGCACGTCGTCCTCGGCGCGCGGGCGGGTCTGATGTGAACCCATCACGCTGTCACCGTGCAGCACAACAAGGAGAAGCAGTGCCAACTATTCAGCAGTTGGTTCGCAAGGGTCGTTCGCCCAAGGTCACCAAGACCAAGGCTCCCGCTCTGAAGTCGAACCCGCAGCAGGCCGGCGTGTGCACCCGCGTGTACACCACCACCCCGAAGAAGCCGAACTCGGCGATGCGCAAGGTCGCTCGTGTGAAGCTCCGCAACGGTACCGAGGTCACGGCCTACATCCCCGGTGAGGGCCACAACCTGCAGGAGCACTCGCTGGTGCTCGTGCGCGGTGGTCGTGTCAAGGACCTCCCCGGTGTCCGCTACAAGATCGTCCGTGGCGCCCTGGACACCCAGGCCGTCAAGAACCGTAAGCAGGCTCGTTCCCGCTACGGCGCGAAGAAGGGTTGAGTTAGATGCCTCGTAAGGGCCCCGCCCCCAAGCGCCCCGTTGTCAACGACCCGGTCTACGGTGCTCCGATCGTCACCTCGCTGGTGAACAAGATCCTGGTCGACGGCAAGAAGTCCCTCGCCGAGTCGATCGTCTACGGCGCCCTCTCGGGTGTCGAGGCGAAGAACGGTCAGGACGCTGTCGCCACCCTGAAGAAGGCGCTCGACAACGTGCGCCCGACCCTCGAGGTCCGCAGCCGCCGCGTCGGTGGCTCGACCTACCAGGTCCCGGTCGAGGTGAAGCCGCACCGCGCGAACACCCTCGCCCTCCGCTGGCTCGTCAGCTACGCCAAGAGCCGCCGTGAGAAGACCATGACCGAGCGTCTCCAGAACGAGATCCTGGACGCCTCGAACGGCCTGGGTGCCGCGGTCAAGCGCCGCGAGGACACTCACAAGATGGCCGAGTCGAACCGCGCGTTCGCGCACTACCGCTGGTAATCACCAGTCGGGCCGGGATCGGATCCGGCTGCCTCGCTTGTCGAGACATCGGATCCGGTCCCGGCACCCCACACTTTTCCTTCGTCGCGTGACGACAGCAAGAAGATAAGGACACACCCCCGTGGCACAAGAAGTGCTCACCGACCTGAGCAAGGTCCGCAACATCGGCATCATGGCGCACATCGATGCCGGTAAGACCACGACGACCGAGCGCATCCTGTTCTACACGGGTGTGAACCACAAGATCGGCGAGACCCACGACGGCGCCTCGACGACCGACTGGATGGAGCAGGAGAAGGAGCGCGGCATCACGATCACGTCTGCCGCCGTGACCTGCTACTGGAACAAGAACCAGATCAACATCATCGACACCCCCGGTCACGTGGACTTCACGGTCGAGGTGGAGCGCTCGCTCCGCGTCCTCGACGGTGCGGTCGCCGTGTTCGACGGCAAGGAGGGCGTCGAGCCCCAGTCCGAGACCGTGTGGCGTCAGGCTGACAAGTACAACGTCCCCCGCATCTGCTTCGTCAACAAGATGGACAAGCTGGGCGCGGACTTCTACTACACCGTCGACACCATCGTGAACCGCCTCGGCGCCAAGCCGCTCGTCATGCAGCTGCCGATCGGCTCCGAGAGCAGCTTCGTCGGCGTCGTCGACCTCATCGAGATGCGCGCGCTCGTCTGGGCCGGTGACTCCAAGGGTGACGTGACCATGGGTGCGTCCTACGAGGTGCAGGAGATCCCCGCCGACCTCAAGGACAAGGCCGAGGAGTACCGCCAGGTGCTGCTCGAGACCGTCGCCGAGAGCGACGACGTCCTGCTCGAGAAGTTCTTCGGCGGCGAGGAGCTCACCGTCGCCGAGATCAAGGGCGCGATCCGCAAGATGACGGTCGCCTCCGAGATCTACCCGGTCCTGTGCGGCTCGGCGTTCAAGAACCGCGGCGTCCAGCCGATGCTCGACGCCGTCATCGACTACCTCCCGAACCCGCTCGACGTGGGCTCGATCGAGGCGCACGACCCCAAGGACTACGACACGATCATCGAGCGTCACCCCGACGCGAAGGACCCGTTCGCGGCCCTTGCGTTCAAGGTCGCCGTGCACCCGTTCTTCGGTCGCCTCACCTACGTGCGCGTCTACTCGGGCGAGCTCGAGTCCGGTGCCCAGGTCATCAACTCGACCAAGGGCAAGAAGGAGCGCATCGGGAAGATCTTCCAGATGCACGCCAACAAGGAGATCCCGGTTCCCGCGGTCACTGCCGGCAACATCTACGCCGTCATCGGTCTGAAGGACACCACCACCGGTGACACCCTGACCGACCCGGCGTCGCCCGTCGTCCTCGAGTCGATGACGTTCCCGGAGCCGGTCATCGAGGTCGCGATCGAGCCGAAGACCAAGGCCGACCAGGAGAAGCTGGGTGTCGCCATCCAGAAGCTCGCCGAAGAGGACCCGACCTTCCGCACGGAGCTCAACCCCGAGACCGGTCAGACGACCATCAAGGGCATGGGCGAGCTGCACCTGGACATCCTCGTGGACCGCATGAAGCGCGAGTTCAACGTCGAGGCCAACGTCGGCAAGCCGCAGGTGGCGTACCGCGAGACGATCAAGAAGGCCGTCGAGAAGTACGACTACACGCACAAGAAGCAGACGGGTGGATCGGGTCAGTTCGCGAAGATCCAGTTCACGATCGAGCCGCTCGACCTCGACTCGGAGAAGTCGTACGAGTTCGTCAACAGCGTGACCGGTGGGCGCATCCCGCGCGAGTACATCGAGCCGACCAACCAGGGCTTCCAGGACGCGATGGCGGCCGGCGCGCTGGCGGGCTTCCCGATGGTGGGCGTCAAGGCGACCCTGCTCGACGGCGCCTCGCACGACGTCGACTCCTCGGAGATGGCGTTCAAGATCGCGGGCTCGATGGGCTTCAAGGAGGCCATCAAGCGCGCGAACCCGGTGCTGCTCGAGCCGCTCATGGCCGTCGAGGTGCGTACGCCCGAGGAGTACATGGGCGACGTCATCGGCGACCTGAACTCGCGTCGTGGTCAGATCCAGTCGATGGAGGACGCCCAGGGCGTCAAGGTCGTGCGCGCGTCGGTCCCGCTGTCCGAGATGTTCGGCTACATCGGCGACCTGCGCTCGAAGACGTCCGGCCGTGCCGTCTACTCGATGGAGTTCGACAGCTACGCTGAGGTCCCGCGCGCCGTCGCCGACGAGATCGTCCAGAAGACCAAGGGCGAGTAAGCCCTAGGAGCCTGTGAGGCTCGGTCCCGGAGCCTGTCGAAGGGCCGGGCCTCACAGGCACTCAGACAACTTCACATCGTCTCTCTACTAAACTGAGAATCAAACCCGTAGGAAAGCGGTCACAATCCAGTGCCCGGTGCCCCTACATGACGTCCTGAGGAGGACCCAGTGGCTAAGGCCAAGTTCGAGCGGACCAAGCCGCACGTGAACATCGGAACGATCGGTCACGTCGACCACGGCAAGACCACGCTCACCGCTGCGATCTCGAAGGTGCTCGCCGACAAGTTCCCGTCGGCCACCAACGTTCAGCGCGACTTCGCGTCGATCGACTCCGCGCCCGAGGAGCGTCAGCGCGGTATCACGATCAACATCTCGCACGTCGAGTACGAGACCCCGAAGCGTCACTACGCTCACGTCGACGCCCCCGGTCACGCCGACTACATCAAGAACATGATCACCGGTGCGGCTCAGATGGACGGCGCGATCCTCGTGGTCGCCGCCACCGACGGCCCGATGGCGCAGACCCGTGAGCACGTGCTGCTCGCCAAGCAGGTCGGCGTGCCGTACCTGCTCGTCGCGCTGAACAAGGCCGACATGGTCGACGACGAGGAGATCCTGGAGCTCGTCGAGCTCGAGGTCTCCGAGCTGCTCGCCAGCCAGGGCTTCGCCGAGGACGCGCCCGTCGTGCGCGTCTCGGGCCTGAAGGCGCTCGAGGGTGACGAGAAGTGGACCCAGTCCATCCTCGACCTCATGGAGGCCGTCGACAACTCGATCCCCGACCCGGTGCGCGACAAGGACAAGCCGTTCCTGATGCCGATCGAGGACGTGTTCACAATCACCGGTCGTGGAACGGTCGTCACGGGCCGCGCCGAGCGTGGCACCCTCGCGATCAACTCCGAGGTCGAGATCGTCGGCATCCGCCCGACGCAGAAGACCACGGTCACGGGTATCGAGATGTTCCACAAGCAGCTCGACGAGGCGTGGGCCGGCGAGAACTGTGGTCTTCTTCTTCGTGGCACCAAGCGCGAGGACGTCGAGCGCGGCCAGGTCGTGGTGAAGCCGGGTTCCATCACCCCGCACACCAACTTCGAGGGCACCGCGTACATCCTGTCCAAGGACGAGGGTGGCCGCCACAACCCCTTCTACACGAACTACCGCCCGCAGTTCTACTTCCGTACCACCGACGTCACCGGCGTCATCTCGCTGCCCGAGGGCACCGAGATGGTCATGCCTGGTGACACCACCGACATGTCGGTCGAGCTGATCCAGCCGATCGCCATGGAGGAGGGCCTCGGCTTCGCGATTCGTGAGGGTGGCCGTACCGTCGGCGCCGGCACGGTCACGAAGATCGTCAAGTAAGCATCTGCTTCCGCGCAAAGGGGTCGAGCCTTCGGGCTCGGCCCCTTTGTCGTTCCCGCGGTGCTCCGGCTTCGGGCCGGGTCTTGTCGAAGGCCAGGTCCGCCGTGCAGAATGGCGGGGTGCGAGCCGACAGCCGGCTCGATCAAGGGAGGGGAACCCCATGGGTCTCGGAGACGCCATCAACGACGCGGTGAACAAGGGCAAGGAGTTCTTCGAGGAGAACAAGGACAAGGTCGAGGAGCTGCTGCACAGCGAGCAGGCCGAGGGCGTCAGCGACACCGTGCTGGGTGGCGCTGCGGACCTCGCCAAGAAGGTCGCCCCCGGGGCTGCCGAGCAGATCGACGGCGTCCGCGACAACCTCGACAAGCAGGTCGGCAACGAGTGATCTCGAACTGAGAACTTTCGGAGGGCGGAGCGCTGCGGCGCTCCGCCCTCTGGCATGTGGCGAGATGGTCTATGCCACGCCACACCGATGTGGATTTTGCCTTCGTTGCGATCGTGTCCTAGGGTCGACAGAAGATTCGCTGTTCGAGTTCAGAACGCCGAAAGATCCGCAGGATCCGCCGGACGTCTCGGAAGCAGAACGGAATCCGCGGTTCTCATGGGAGTGTGAGCCGCAGGGAACCCAGGGGAAATGGGTTGCCGAACATCGGACCGGGGGACGGTCCGCTGGGGAGAAGAGAGCCGCTTGCGGCGCTCACGAAGAAGGATCCATGGGAGTGGATCCGTTCTTCACTGTGGCTGGGGAGCACAATGAAGCCTGGGGAGTATTTCGCGCGCGCCGTCGTGGCGCTCGGACTGAGCATCGGCCTCGCGTTGACCGCGACGCCCGTTGCGCAGGCCGCGGTCGTCGGCCCTGCCGCGCTCGCCCTCACCGAGACGCCGACGCCGACGCCTGCACCGACGCCGACGCCTGCACCGACGCCGACGCCGACCCCGTCCGAGAGCGCTGCCGCGCCCGAGAGCGCCGCGCCGTCGGCAGTGCCGGGAGCTCGGAGCTCCGCGCCCCTGGTGCCCCTCACGACGACCACCGGCACCGCGCCGCGCTCGCTCGCCGCCGCTCCGCTGGCCGCACGCGTCGCGCCCTCCGTCACGGCCGGCCTCGTCTGCGCCACCGGCACCTTCTACGCGGTCTCGAGCGGCGGGCAGCTGCAGCGCGTCTCGAACGGCGCGGTCACGCCTGTGGGCTCGCCGGCCTCCGGCACGTCGTCCTTCAACGGACTCGGCATCGGCGCGAACGGCGCGACCGCGCTCGGCTACGAGCGCACGAACAACTCGCGCACCGCGACCATCTGGTACTTCGACGGCACGACGTGGAAGTCCACCGGCGACAGCTACACCACCTCCGCGTCGCTCGTCGCCGGCGCGGTCGACCTGAAGACCGGCAACTACTTCTTCGGCGGTTTCGCGTCGGGCAGCTTCTACATCTACCGGTACGTTCCGAGCACCGGCGCGTTCTCGCTGGTCGGCACGATCGACACCTCGTCCTCGGGCGGGACGAACGGCGACATGGCGTTCGACGCGAGCGGCAACCTGTACATCGCCGGCAGCTCGGCGACGACCACGGTCTACTCGGTCACCGCAGCGTCGATCTCGGGGGGAACCGGAGGGCAGCTCGCGGCGTCGCAGTCGTTCTCCTTCACGCCCCTCGGCTTCTCGTCGATCAACGGGATGGCGTTCAACACGACCGGCTCGATGTACCTCGGCAACGGAAGCACGGTCCGCGAGTACAACGCCTCGACGGGCGGGCAGATCGGGAGCGACGTGACGTCGAGCCTGAGCAGCACCGACCTCGCGAGCTGCAACTCGCCCGCGAACCTGACTCTGAAGAAGAACGTGGTCGCCCGCGCGCACGCCGGCGACCAGGTCCGCCTGTCTGTCAAGAGCGGCTCGACCGAGGCCGGAACGGCCACGACGTCCGGCACCACGAACGGTGTGCAGACCGCACAGGTGGGCCCGCTTCCGGTGATCCAGAGCAATGTCTACAGCGTGTCCGAGTCGATGGCCGCGGGGTCTCCCGGCTCCCTGGCCGACTACGCCAGCTCTCTCGCTTGCGTCGACGAGACGGGTGCGGCGGTGCCGACGAATGCCGCGGGGCAGCTCACCATCCCGAATCGTTCCGGTGCCAGCGTCGAATGCACGATCACGAACACTCCGCTTCTCGCGACCGTCACCGTGCACAAGACGGTGCTCGACATCAACGGCAAGAACCCGGCGGCAGGCTCGGGCTGGACGCTCGGTGCGGCGACGACCCCGAGCACCGGATCCGCCACGTCCGCGCCGTCGGCGACGACGCAGACCACGCCGGCCTCCGGCGACGTGAGCTGGACTGTCGCCTTCGACAAGCAGACCTCGCGGGCGACCGTGCGCGTATCCGAGACGCAGAAGAGCGGGTGGGACTTCGTCAGCGGCAGCTGCCTTGTCACTCCGCTCAACGGCGCGGCGCGTACGGTGACGCTGCCGGGCGCTGCCGGAGCCGACGTCACGGGCGTCGCCCCGGGCGACGCGGTCGCGTGCACGATCACGAACAAGCCTTCGTCTGCGGCGCTGACGCTCAAGAAGAAGGTCGACAACACCTACGGCGGCGGCTCGGTCGTCTCCGATTGGACGCTGACGGCGACCGGCTCGCAGACGATCACCGGCAAGACCGGTGATGCGAGCGTCACCGGGGCGGTCGTCGCTCCCGGGACTTACGCGCTGACAGAGAGCGGAAGCCCGGCGGGCTATGCCGCCGGCACCTGGACCTGCACCGGCGCCACGGTGAGTGGATCCGCTGTGACCGTGGCGGCGAACGCCAACGCCGTGTGCACGATCACCAACGCGAGCAAGCCGGGATCCGCCATCTGGACCAAGACGTCGCAGACCACCGGCGACCAGCTCGCCGGATCCGAATGGACCCTGACCGGCCCCGGGCTCCCTGCGCAGGGCGTCGTGGTCAAGGACTGCACGACCGCCCCCTGCGTCGGTCCCGACCTGGATCCTGCGCCCGGCGCCTTCCGTCTCGACAAGCTCGCTTGGGGCGCGTACACCGCGAAGGAGACCCTTGCCCCCGCGGGCTACGTCGCAGCCGGCACCTTCACCTTCACCGTGAACGCGGCCAACGCGGGCACGACGCTGAACACGGGGCCGCAGGCCAACCAGCAGCAGCCAGGCGCCGTGCTCCCGCTCACCGGCGGTCTCGGAAGCGATGCCTTCCTGCTCGCCGGCGGCGCGATCCTTTTCAGCGCGCTGACAGCGCTCGGGATCGTCCGACTCCGCCGACGCGCCCACCGGCCTTCCTGACCACCACCACTTCACCGACAGCAGGACAACTGTCGGCCGGCGGTGTCGGTCGACGAATCACAGAGAAAGCAGGAACGACAATGACTAGAAGGTCTCTCGGGCTGCGCAAGATCGCAGCCGGCCTCGGGGTCGCGGCTCTCGCCGCCCTGGGTGCGCTCGCAGTGTCGCCGGCCGCGAACGCCGCTGACACGCTGAGCCCGTCCAACATCACCGGGACAACGGGCACGCTGACCATTCACAAGCACGCCGGCGACCCGGGGGCAGCCGGGGACGGCACCCAGATCACCGACCCGGCGAAGGTTGCGGCGCTCGGGCAGGGCCTCCAGGGGGTCCAGTTCAGCGTGCAGCGGGTGAGCGCGAACGGCACCCCGATCGACCTCACCACCGCCGCAGGGTGGGATCAGGCGAAGACCGCCACCCCGGCGAACGTCACGACGGCGCCATTCTCGGTCGCTGCCGGCGCCACGGCGACCACGGACGCCACCGGACAGGCCGTCGTCCCGAATCTTCCCTATGGTCTCTACCTCGTCACGGAGACCAGCCCCGGCGCGAACCCGATCGTCTCGCCGGTGCAGCCGTTCCTGGTGTCCGTGCCGTACCCGAACCAGGGCACCTGGCTCTACAACGTGCACGTCTACCCGAAGAACAAGCTGAACACCACGGATCCGACCAAGTCGGTCGCCGATCCGAAGGCGCCGGTGCTGGGCTCGCAGATCGTGTGGACGGTGAACACGCCGATCCCCGCGCTCGCTGCCGGTGACACCTACCGCAGCTTCTCCATCACCGACAACCTGGACGCGCGGCTGACCTACGTCGGCGCGGTCGTCAAGATCGATGGCACCACGCTGACTGAGGGCACGGACTACGCCGTGTCCGGCAACACCGTGATCACGTTCAAGGCGCCCGGCCTCGCCAAGCTCGCCGGCAAGACGGCGGTGACCGCCGACATCACCACGGCCGTGACGGCGCTCGGTGCCGACGGTCAGATCCTGAACACCGCCGTGGTCAACACCAACGGCTCCGCCCGCACGACCAACACGCCGCAGACCAACTGGGGTCCGCTGAAGGTCGTCAAGCAGGACGGCAACACGAAGAACACGCTGAAGGGCGCGGTCTTCGAGGTCTACGACGCCAAGAACGGCACGAAGGTCGCCGGCCCGTTCACGACGAACGATGCGGGCGAGCTTCTCGTCAATGGTCTGTGGGTCGGCAACAATGATGTGAAGAGCAAGGCGTACTGGCTCAAGGAGACTCAGGCGCCCGCGGGCTACGTCCTTCCGGCGGACCCGTGGACCCAGGTCACCGTCACCGCCGCGGGCACCGCGGCACCCACGAGCGTCACCATCGCGAACATTCAGCAGCAGGGCCCCAACCTTCCGCTGACCGGTGGTGCGGGCAGCACCTTGTTCACCGTCATCGGCGGTGCCCTGGTTGCAGCCGGTATCGGGGCAATCGTGCTGCGCCGCGTGCGCGCACGTCGTCCCTGATGACGAGTCCGTCAGCGGTCGCCTCCCAGTGCGACTGCTGACGGACTGGAGGAGGGCGGGATCCCAGTTCCCGCCCTCCTCTTCCCTGCTTCTGCGGGCCTCGGGCCGGACCGGAGCACGTCGTCCCGGATTCCGGGATCCGTTTCGAATCAGCACGTCGAAGGAGCCATCGTGACCGAGACTGCGCCACTGCGCCGTCGCGATGCGCGACCGGTGCCCGGCCCGCGGTGGCAGATGCCTTGGATGACCGCAATCCTCGCGGTCATCGCCTTCGCCGGGCTCCTCCTGCTGATGTACCCGACCGTTGCCAGCTGGTGGTCGCAGTACAACCAGTCGCAGCTGATCGTGAAGGTCGACTCCGAGGTCGGAGGGGCCGCGGAGGGTATGCGCGCGACCGAGCTCGCGGAGGCGAGGGCGTACAACAAGGCCCTCGTCGGGGGCGCTCTCGTCGCGGCCGGATCGCGTAATCCGACGAGTTCGAGTGCCGCGGCCCCAGGGTTCGATTACCAGAGCCTGCTGCATGCGGACGCGGACGGTGTCATGGCGCGGCTGCGCGTCCCCTCGATCGGCGTCGACCTGCCGATCTACCACGGCACCGCGGACTCGACTTTGGCGAAGGGGGTCGGGCACCTCGAAGGGACGTCTCTTCCCGTTGGCGGTGAGGATCAGCACGCGGTGCTCACTGCGCACCGCGGGCTCGCCGGTGCCACGCTGTTCGACAACCTGGACCAGGTCAAGGTCGGCGACACCTTCACCGTCGAGGTGTTCGGACAGGTCCTGACGTATCGCGTACGAGACACCAGGGTGGTGCTCCCGGAAGAGACGCAGGCGCTGTACCCGCAAGCAGGGGAGGACCTGGTCACTCTCGTCACCTGCACTCCGCTCGGTATCAACTCGCATCGGATCCTCGTCACGGGAGAGCGGGTGACGCCGACGCCGCAGAAGGATCTCGACGCCGCCGGCGCCGTCCCGGACATCCCGGGCTTCCCGTGGTGGGCGCCGATCATCGGCGGGTCTCTGATCGTGCTGGCCGGGCTCGTCGTGGCATCGGGTCGTCCCCGTCGTGAGGCGAACCGAGAGACGCCCGCGCCCGCAGAATGAGGGATGTCCCTTCGGTTGCGCTGCGACACGCGATGAGACACGCCCGAGTTTGCGACACGCCCGGGCTGCACGTAGACTATTGAGGTTCCACATTCCGGTGCGCGTCCCGATGCGCGCTGGATCACTGCCAGGGCAGTGCACAGACGGCGCCCTTCCACGGAGAGATCCATGGAAGCGGGCGCAGGGATCTGGGCCGCGGGCAGCAGAACAGACAACCGACACCTCCTCACCGAGGCCCTGCCATGTGCGGGGGTCGGCTTCCGCGGGTCGTGAGGCCCCGGGCTGACAGCAGAACAGTGGTGCGCCCCTTCAAGAGGTCCGATCCGCAAGGATCCGGGCCAGGAGGAGGAGTGCGAAGGCGCAGAACGCGCCGTCGCGCGTCCAATGCCCCCGGATCATCCGATCCGGGCTGGTACGACGCTTAATGAGAGAGAGCAGACAATGGCGGGACAGAAGATCCGCATTCGCCTGAAGTCGTATGACCACGAGGTCATCGACACGTCGGCCCGCAAGATCGTCGACACCGTGACCCGTGCGGGCGCGACCGTCGTCGGCCCGGTGCCGCTTCCGACCGAGAAGAACGTCGTGTGCGTCATCCGGTCGCCCCACAAGTACAAGGACAGCCGCGAGCACTTCGAGATGCGCACCCACAAGCGTCTGATCGACATCGTCGACCCGACGCCGAAGGCCGTTGACTCGCTCATGCGTCTCGACCTTCCTGCTGACGTCAACATCGAGATCAAGCTGTAAGGGGATCACGATGGTCGACATCAACGCAAAGATTTCCAAGGGCCTGCTCGGCACCAAGCTCGGCATGACCCAGGTCTGGAACGAGAACGGCAAGCTGATCCCGGTCACCGTGATCGAGCTGGCCCCGAACGTGGTCACCCAGATCCGCACCCCCGAGAAGGACGGCTACAACGCCGTTCAGATCGCGGCCGGTCAGATCGACCCGCGCAAGGTCAACAAGCCGCTCACCGCCCACTTCGAGGCCGCCGGGGTCACCCCGCGCCGTCACGTCACCGAGATCCGCACCGCGGACGCCGGCGACTACAGCCTGGGCCAGGAGCTCACGGTTGACGGCACCTTCGAGGCCGGCCAGCTGGTCGACGTCGTCGGCACCAGCAAGGGCAAGGGCTTCGCCGGTGTCATGAAGCGCCACAACTTCAAGGGTGTTTCCGCCTCGCACGGTTCGCACCGCAACCACCGCAAGCCCGGTTCCATCGGTGCTTCCTCGACCCCGAGCCGTGTCTTCAAGGGCATGCGCATGGCCGGTCGTATGGGTGGCGAGCGCGTGACCGTCCTCAACCTCACGGTGCACGCCGTCGACGCCGAGAAGGGTCTGCTGCTCGTCAAGGGCGCCGTCCCCGGCGCGCGCGGCCGCATCGTCTACGTCCGCAACGCAGTGAAGGGTGCCTGAGTCCCATGGCTGACACCACTCTGACGCTCGACGTGTTCGCCGGCGGCAAGAAGACCGGTACGGTCGACGCCCCCGCCGCGATCTTCGACGCCAAGACCAACGTTCCGCTCATCCACCAGGTCGTCGTCGCGCAGCTCGCCGCGGCACGCCAGGGCACCCACTCGACCAAGCGTCGTGGTGAGGTCTCCGGTGCCGGTCGCAAGCCCTTCAAGCAGAAGGGCACGGGTAACGCCCGTCAGGGCTCCATCCGTGCGCCGCACATGACCGGTGGTGGCATCGTCCACGGCCCGAAGCCGCGCGACTACTCGCAGCGCACCCCCAAGAAGATGATCGCCGCCGCCCTGCTGGGTGCGCTGAGCGACCGCTTCCGCGGTGAGCGCCTGCACGTCGTCGAGTCCTTCGGCATCGAGGGCAAGCCGTCCACCAAGACGGCCGCCGCCTTCCTGAAGGCGCTCCCGGGCAAGAACCTCCTCGTGGTCATCGACCGCGAGGACGACCTCACCGCCCTGAGCGTCCGCAACCTGGCCTCTGTGCACGTGCTGTACTTCGACCAGCTGAACGCCTACGACGTGGTCAACTCCGACGACATCGTCTTCACCAAGGCGGCCTTCGACGCGTTCGTCGCGCTGAAGTCCGGCGCAACCGAGGAGGTCTCCGCATGAGCGACAACATCCTCGCCGCGGCTGCCAACAAGGACCCGCGCGACATCATCCTGAAGCCGGTCGTCTCCGAGAAGAGCTACGGCCTGATCGACGAGGGCAAGTACACCTTCCTGGTGGACCCCCGCGCCTCCAAGACCGAGATCAAGCTCGCCATCGAGAAGATCTTCGACGTCAAGGTCGCCAGCGTCAACACGATCAACCGCGTCGGCAAGGCTCGCCGCACCCGCTTCGGCACGGGCAAGCGCAAGGACACCAAGCGCGCCATCGTCGCCCTGAAGTCGGGCACCATTGACATCTTCACGGCAGTGAACTGACCGGGGGATAAGGACAGAACATGGCTATTCGCAAGTACAAGCCCACGACCCCGGGTCGCCGCGGCTCGTCGGTGGCCGACTTCGCCGAGATCACCCGATCGACGCCCGAGAAGTCGCTGCTGCGCCCGCTGAGCAAGACCGGTGGCCGCAACAACCAGGGCCGCATCACGACCCGTCACATCGGTGGTGGCCACAAGCGCCAGTACCGCGTCATCGACTTCCGTCGCAATGACAAGGACGGCATCGACGCCAAGGTCGCTCACATCGAGTACGACCCCAACCGCACCGCGCGCATCGCGCTGCTGCACTACTTCGACGGCGAGAAGCGCTACATCATCGCGCCGAACAAGCTGAAGCAGGGCGACATCGTCGAGTCGGGTGCCGGCGCTGACATCAAGCCGGGCAACAACCTTCCGCTGAAGAACATCCCGACGGGTACCGTCATCCACGCCATCGAGCTCCGCCCCGGCGGCGGCGCGAAGATGGCCCGCTCGGCCGGCGCCTCCGTGCGTCTGGTCGCGAAGGATGGCCCCTACGCCCAGCTGCGTCTGCCCTCCGGCGAGATCCGCAACGTCGACGCGCGCTGCCGTGCGACGATCGGCGAGGTCGGCAACGCCGAGCAGTCGAACATCAACTGGGGCAAGGCCGGCCGCAAGCGCTGGTTGGGCGTTCGCCCGACCGTCCGTGGTGTCGCCATGAACCCGGTCGATCACCCGCACGGTGGTGGAGAGGGCAAGACGTCCGGTGGACGTCACCCCGTCTCCCCGTGGGGCCAGGCTGAGGGACGCACCCGTCACGCCAACAAGGAAAGCGACAAGTACATCGTGCGTCGTCGCAACGCCGGCAAGAAGCGCAAGTAGGAGTAAGAGAAGATGCCTCGCAGTCTTAAGAAGGGCCCCTTCGTCGACGAGCACCTGCTTCGCAAGGTGGTCGTGCAGAACGAAGCCGGCAGCAAGAACGTCATCAAGACCTGGTCCCGCCGGTCGATGATCATCCCCGCCATGCTGGGACACACCATCGCCGTGCACGACGGACGCAAGCACATCCCCGTGTTCGTGTCCGAGAGCATGGTCGGTCACAAGCTGGGCGAGTTCGCGCCCACCCGCACCTTCCGCGGCCACGTGAAGGACGACAAGAAGGGGCGGCGCCGCTAATGGTCGAATCCGTCGCACGCGTGAAGCACATCCGCGTGACCCCGCAGAAGGCTCGTCGTGTCGTCGCCCTGATCAAGGGCAAGCAGGCGCAGGAAGCCCTCGCCATCCTGAAGTTCGCGCAGCAGAGCGCCTCCGAGCCGATCTACAAGCTCGTGCACTCCGCGATCGCCAACGCCCAGGTGAAGGCCGATCGTGACGGCGAGTTCCTCGATGAGCAGGATCTCTACATCAAGAACGCCTTCGTGGACGAGGGGACGACGCTGAAGCGTTTCCAGCCCCGCGCCCAGGGCCGCGCGTTCCAGATCAAGAAGCGCACGAGCCACATCACGGTCGTGCTGGCCACCCCTGAGGTCGCCAAGAACGAGAAGGCGAGCAAGTAATGGGACAGAAGGTAAACCCGTACGGCTTCCGCCTCGGCATCACCACGGACCACGTGTCCCGGTGGTTCTCTGACTCGACCAAGCCGGGTCAGCGTTACGCCGACTACGTTGCCGAGGACATCAAGATCCGCCGGCTCCTGCAGACGCAGCTCGACCGCGCCGGCGTGAGCAACATCGAGATCGAGCGCACCCGTGACCGCGTGCGTGTGGACATCCACACCGCTCGCCCGGGCATCGTCATCGGCCGCCGCGGCGCCGAGGCGGAGCGCATCCGTGGCGACCTCGAGAAGCTCACGGGCAAGCAGATCCAGCTGAACATCCTCGAGGTGAAGAACCCCGAGGCCGACGCTCAGCTCGTCGCGCAGGGCATCGCCGAGCAGCTCTCTGCTCGTGTCGCCTTCCGTCGCGCCATGCGCAAGGGCCTCCAGGGCGCCCAGCGCGCTGGTGCCAAGGGCATCCGGATCCAGGTCTCGGGCCGCCTCGGCGGCGCGGAGATGAGCCGGTCGGAGTTCTACCGCGAGGGTCGTGTGCCGCTGCACACGCTGCGTGCGAACATCGACTACGGCTTCTACGAGGCCAAGACCACCTTCGGCCGCATCGGCGTGAAGGTCTGGATCTACAAGGGCGATCTCACCAACAAGGAGCTTGCTCGCGAGCAGGCCAACGCACCGAAGTCCCGTCGTGACGACCGTGGTGGCGACCGCCGCCGTGGCCCGCGCAACGAGGCTCCCGTCGCAGAAGGAGCGTCTGCCTGATGCTTATCCCTCGTAAGGTCAAGTACCGCAAGCAGCATCACCCCAAGCGTGATGGTGCGGCGACCGGCGGCACGAAGGTCTCCTTCGGCGAGTTCGGTATCCAGGCACTCACCCCCGCTTACGTGACCAACCGTCAGATCGAGTCCGCTCGTATCGCGATGACCCGTCACATCAAGCGTGGTGGAAAGGTGTGGATCAACATCTACCCCGACCGTCCGCTCACGAAGAAGCCTGCCGAGACCCGCATGGGTTCCGGTAAGGGTTCCCCCGAGTGGTGGGTCGCCAACGTCAAGCCGGGTCGCGTCCTCTTCGAGGTCGCGGGCGTCAGCGAGGAACTTGCTCGCGAGGCCCTGACCCGTGCCATTCACAAGCTGCCGCTCAAGGCACGCATCATCAAGCGCGAGGAGGGCGACGCGTAATGGCGATCGGCACCAAGGAGCTCGGTGTGACCGAGCTCGACACGTTCGAAGACCAGCGCCTCGTCGAGGAGCTGCGCAAGGCCAAGGAGGAGCTGTTCAACCTCCGTTTCCAGTCGGCCACCGGCCAGCTGGAGAGCCACGGCCGCATCCGCGCCGTCAAGCGCGACATCGCGCGCCTGTACACCGTGATCCGCGAGCGTGAGCTGGGCATCCGTGCGACGCCTGCTCCGGTCGAGGTTCCGGCCAAGAAGGCGTCCAAGGCAAAGGCGAAGAAGGCCGACGAGGCTGACGCGCCGAAGGAGGAGGCCGAGTAATGGCTGAGAAGAAGGCTGCTGCCGCTGAGGCAGAGGTCGTCTCGCACGACGTGCGCGACGCCGACGCTCGTGGCTACCGCAAGTCGCGCCGCGGCTACGTCGTCAGCGACAAGATGGACAAGACCATCGTCGTCGAGGTCGAGGACCGCGTGAAGCACCCGCTGTACGGCAAGGTCATCCGCCGTACGACCAAGGTCAAGGCGCACGACGAGAACAACACCGCCGGCATCGGCGACCTCGTTCTCATCAACGAGACCCGCCCGCTGAGCGCCACGAAGCGCTGGCGTCTGGTGGAGATCCTGGAGAAGGCAAAGTGATCCAGACCGAGTCCCGACTCAAGGTCGCCGACAACACCGGCGCCAAGGAGCTGCTCACCATCCGCGTGCTCGGCGGTTCCAGCCGTCGTTACGCCGGCCTGGGCGACATCATCGTCGCGACGGTCAAGGACGCGATCCCCGGTGGGAACGTGAAGAAGGGTGATGTGGTCAAGGCCGTCATCGTCCGCACCAAGAAGCAGACCCGTCGTCCCGACGGCTCGTACATCAAGTTCGACGAGAACGCCGCCGTGATCCTGAAGAACGACGGGGAGCCCCGCGGCACCCGTATCTTCGGCCCGGTCGGTCGTGAGCTTCGTGACAAGAAGTTCATGAAGATCGTCTCGCTCGCCCCGGAGGTGCTGTAACTCATGGCGAACATCAAGAAGGGTGACCTGGTTCAGGTCATCTCCGGCCGCAAGCAGGAAAAGGGCGGCGACCGCGGCAAGCAGGGCAAGGTCCTCGAGGTCCTCGTCGAGCAGAACCGCGTGATCGTGGAGGGCGTGAACTACGCCACCAAGCACACCCGCGTCGGACAGACGCAGCGCGGCACGAAGACGGGCGGCATCGAGACCATCGAGGCCCCCATTCACATCTCGAACGTCGCCCTGGTCGACCCCGAGACGAAGAAGCCGACCAAGGTCGGTCACCGCGTCGAGGAGCAGGTCAAGGACGGCGTGAAGCGCACGGTCCGCGTGCGCTACGCGAAGAAGAGCGGTAAGGACCTCTGATGGCGGCTGCTGACGCCGCGGGCGCTGTCAAGGTGCAGCCCCGCCTGAAGGCGAAGTACAACAACGAGATCAAGAAGGCTCTGCAGGACGAGTTCGGCTACGAGAACGTCATGCAGATCCCCGGCCTGGTCAAGGTCGTCGTCAACACCGGTGTCGGTGAGGCGGCTCGTGACTCCAAGGTGATCGATGGTGCGGTCGACGACCTCACCAAGATCACCGGCCAGAAGCCGATCGTCACGAAGGCCCGCAAGTCCATCGCGCAGTTCAAGCTGCGCGAGGGTCAGCCCATCGGCGCGCACGTCACCCTCCGCGGTGACCGCGCCTGGGAGTTCGTGGACCGCCTCGTGAACCTCGCACTGCCCCGTATCCGCGACTTCCGCGGTCTCTCGGACAAGCAGTTCGATGGCAACGGCAACTACACCTTCGGTCTCACGGAGCAGAGCGTGTTCCACGAGATCGATCAGGACCGCATCGATCGCGTCCGCGGTTTCGACATCACTGTCGTCACCACGGCGAAGAACGACGACGAGGGCCGGGCGCTGCTGCGTCTCCTCGGCTTCCCGTTCAAGTCGAACGACGCGCAGGCGTAAGACCATGTCTTGAAGACCGGATCCCGGGGGCTTCCTCGGGATCCGGTCTTCGGGCGTGTTGCACGTGACGTACAATTGAAAATTGCGTGCTCATCGCAGGCCGTCTGCCGTGTAACGGCAGCCGGAACCTCATGAACGAAAGAAGACAACTATGACGATGACAGACCCGGTCGCAGATCTGCTGACCCGTCTGCGCAACGCGAACTCGGCGCATCACGACTCCGTGACCCTGCCGTCGAGCAAGCTGAAGACCCACATCGCTGAGATCCTCCAGCAGGAGGGCTACATCTCGGGTTGGGAGATCTCCGACGCCCGCGTCGGCAAGAACCTCACCATCTCGCTGAAGTATGGCCCGAACCGCGAGCGGTCGATCGCCGGCATCAAGCGCGTCTCCAAGCCCGGCCTCCGCGTGTACGCGAAGTCGACGGAGCTGCCCAAGGTGCTCGGTGGCCTCGGCGTCGCGATCCTGTCCACCTCCTCGGGGCTCCTCACGGACCGCCAGGCTGAGCAGAAGGGCGTGGGCGGAGAAGTTCTCGCCTACGTGTGGTGATCTGAAATGTCGCGTATTGGACGACTTCCCATCGAGATCCCCGCGGGCGTGACCGTTTCGGTCGACGGCCGTGCGGTGTCGGTGAAGGGCCCGAAGGGCGAGCTCTCGCTCACCGTGGCCTCCCCCATCGAGGTGTCGGTCGAGGAGAACCAGGTTCTCGTCACCCGTCCGGACGACGAGCGCGCCTCGCGTTCGCTGCACGGTCTGACCCGCACGCTCATCAGCAACGACATCATCGGCGTGACCCAGGGCTACTCCAAGGGCCTTGAGGTCGTCGGCACCGGCTACCGCGTGCAGCAGAAGGGCAACTCGGTCGAGTTCGCCCTCGGCTTCTCGCACCCGGTCCTGATCGACCCGCCCGCCGGCATCACCCTGACGGTGGAGGGCAACAACAAGCTCACCGTCAGCGGCATCAGCAAGCAGGCCGTCGGCGAGGCGGCTGCGAACATCCGCAAGATCCGCAAGCCCGAGCCGTACAAGGGCAAGGGTGTGCGCTACGCCGGCGAGGTCGTGCGTCGCAAGGCCGGAAAGAGTGGTAAGTAACCATGGCTATCAAGACGAAGTCCGACGCCCGCTCGCGTCGTCACGCCCGCCTTCGCAAGAAGATCCAGGGCACCGAGGCGCGTCCGCGCCTGGTCGTCACCCGTTCGGCCCGCCACGTCTTCGTGCAGCTGGTCGACGACAGCAAGGGCCACACCGTGGCCAGTGCCTCCACCCTCGAGACCGACCTGCGCGGCTTCGACGGTGACAAGACCGCCAAGGCCCGCAAGGTCGGCGAGCTCGTCGCCGAGCGCGCGAAGGCCGCCGGTGTCTCGGAGGCCGTGTTCGACCGCGGTGGCAACCGGTACGCCGGTCGTGTCGCGGCCATCGCCGACGGCGCCCGCGAAGGGGGTCTGGCACTGTGAGTGACAACAAGGAGAACGAAGTGACCGAGACGGCTACGGCTCCCGCCGAGACGGCGGCCGGCACCGAGGCTCCGCAGCGCGATGAGCGCCGCGGCGGCCGTGGTGGCCGCGACCGCGGTCAGGGCGGTCGCGACCGCAACTCGCGCGACCGCGGGGACAACCAGTTCCTCGAGCGCGTCGTGACCATCAACCGCGTGTCGAAGGTCGTCAAGGGCGGCCGTCGCTTCAGCTTCACCGCGCTCGTCGTGGTGGGTGACGGCAACGGTCTCGTGGGTGTCGGCTACGGCAAGGCCCGCGAGGTTCCCCTCGCCATCTCGAAGGGTGTCGAGGAGGCCAAGCGCAACTTCTTCCGCGTGCCGCGCTCCGCATCGACCATCCCGCACCCGGTGCAGGGCGAGGCCGCTGCCGGCGTCGTGCTGCTCCGCCCGGCTGCCGCCGGTACCGGTGTTATCGCCGGTGGTCCGGTCCGCGCCGTGCTCGAGTGCGCCGGTATCCACGACGTGCTGTCGAAGTCGCTCGGTTCGTCGAACACGATCAACATCGTGCACGCGACGGTGGCCGCCCTGAAGCAGCTCGAGGAGCCCCGTGCGGTCGCCGCGCGTCGTGGCCTCGAGTTCGACCAGGTCGCCCCGGCGCGTCTCGTCCGCGCAGAGGCTGAGGCCATCGCTGCGCAGAAGGCAGGTGCCTGATGGCTGCGCGCCTCAAGGTCACGCAGGTCAAGTCCAAGGTGAGTGAGAAGCAGAACCAGCGCGACACGCTGCGTTCGCTCGGCCTCAAGAGGATCGGCGACTCGGTCGTCCGTCCCGACGATGCCCAGACCCGCGGTTACGTCCGCACGGTCGCTCACCTCGTCAAGGTTGAGGAGATCGACTAATGGCTGAGAAGAAGGAAGCGGCCACCACCACCGCCGCGAATGCCAAGAAGCCGGCCGCCAAGAAGGCCGAGGAGACCACGGTCTCCCGTCCCGGCGTCCTGAAGGTGCACCACCTGCGTCCGGTCCCCGGCGCCAACACCGCCAAGACCCGTGTCGGTCGCGGTGAGGGCTCCAAGGGCAAGACCGCCGGTCGCGGCACCAAGGGCACCAAGGCCCGCAACACCGTTCGCGTCGGTTTCGAGGGTGGGCAGATGCCGCTGCACATGCGCACCCCGAAGCTGCGCGGGTTCAAGAACCCGTTCCGCGTGGAGTACCAGGTCGTGAACCTGGAGAAGCTCGCCGAGCTCTACCCGAAGGGCGGAGACGTCACCGTCGCCGACCTCGTGGCCAAGGGCGCGGTTCGCAAGAACGAGAAGGTCAAGGTCCTGGGCAACGGCGACATCGCCGTGGCTCTGACCGTGTCGGTCGACAAGGTCTCCAGCTCCGCAGAGCAGAAGATCGTCGCCGCCGGCGGATCCGTCAAGTAACACTCGTCGAGAGGGGCCGGAGATTTCTCCGGCCCCTCTTGCGTTACCCTGGGTAATCGACTGTCCCTCATCGGGCGTCATTCCCTTTGCAGGAAGGCAAGCTTTTGTTCAGCGCCATCGCGCGGATCTTCCGCACGCCTGATCTTCGACGCAAGATCGGCTTCACGATCGCGATCATCGCGATCTACCGCCTCGGATCCACCGTGCCCGCTCCGTTCGTGAGCTTCCCGAACGTCTCCGAGTGCCTTGCTCAGAACAGCGGCACCGAGGGCCTGCTCGGGCTCGTCAACCTCTTCTCCGGCGGCGCGCTGCTGAAGCTGTCGATCTTCGCACTCGGCGTGATGCCCTACATCACGGCCTCGATCATCACCCAGCTGCTGCGCGTCGTCATCCCGCACTTCGAGGCGCTGCACAAGGAGGGCCAGGCCGGTCAGGCCAAGCTCACCCAGTACACGCGATACGTCACCATCGCTCTGGCGCTGCTGCAGTCCACGACTCTCGTCACCGTCGCGCGCACCGGCCAGTTGTTCGGCCAGACGGGCGTCGCCGCGTGCAACCAGCTGCTCACCAACGACGTGTGGTGGGCGCAGCTGCTGCTCATCATCACGCTGACGGCCGGCACCGGCCTCATCATGTGGTTCGCCGAGCTCGTCACCGAGAAGGGCATCGGCAACGGCATGTCGCTGCTGATCTTCACCTCGATCGCCGCGACCTTCCCCGGCGCCATGTGGGCCATCATGCAGACGAAGGGCTTCGAGGTCTTCCTGCTCGTGCTGCTCGTCGGCATCGTCGTGATGACGCTGGTCGTCTTCATCGAGCAGTCGCAGCGACGCATCCCGGTGCAGTACGCCAAGCGCATGGTCGGTCGTCGCACTTACGGCGGCACCAACACCTACATCCCGATCAAGGTGAACATGGCGGGCGTGATCCCGGTCATCTTCGCCTCGTCGCTGCTGTACATCCCGATGCTGGTCGCGCAGTTCAACATCCCGCAGGACGGCAAGACGCCGCCGGCGTGGGCGACCTGGATCATGACGTACTTCGTCAAGGGCGACCACCCGATCTACATGATCACGTACTTCCTGCTGATCATCGGTTTCACGTACTTCTACGTCGCGATCACGTTCAACCCGACCGAGGTCGCGGACAACATGAAGAAGTACGGTGGCTTCATCCCCGGCATCCGGGCGGGTCGCCCCACGGCCGAGTACCTCGACTACGTCCTCACCCGCATCACGCTGCCCGGATCCCTCTACCTCGGCATCATCGCGCTGATCCCGCTGATCGCGCTGGCCACGGTCGGTGCGAACCAGAACTTCCCGTTCGGCGGCGCGTCGATCCTGATCATCGTCGGCGTCGGCCTGGAGACGGTGAAGCAAATCGACGCACAGCTGCAGCAGCGCCACTACGAAGGGCTTCTCCGATGACGGCATCCGCAACCTCCACCGCACGCCTGCTGATCGTGGGCCCGCAGGGCTCCGGCAAGGGCACGCAGGGAGTGCGGATCGCTGAGGCCTACGGTGTTCCGGTGGTCTCCACCGGCGACATCTTCCGCGCCAACATCAAGGACGGCACCCCGCTCGGCAAGCAGGTCACCGCGATCCTCGACGCGGGGGACCTCGTCTCGGATGAGCTGACGGGTGCGCTCGTGCGGGACCGCCTGTCCCAGCCCGATGCCGAGGCCGGCTTCCTCCTCGACGGCTACCCCCGCAACGCCGCGCAGGTCGAAGACCTCGACACGTTCCTGGCCGAGTCGGACGCCGCACTCGACGCCGTGATCCTGCTCGACGTGCCGCGCGAGGAGAGCATCGCCCGGATCACCGTGCGCGCGGTGGAGCAGGGCCGCGGGGACGACACCCCCGAGGCCATCGCGAAGCGTCTGGACATCTACGAGGCGCAGACCGCCCCGATCCTCGACGTGTACGGCGCGCGTGGCATCGTGGACAGGATCGACGGCGTCGGCAGCCTGGACGAGATCACCGAGCGCGTCTTCGCGGCGCTGAACGCCCGCGGGCTCGTGCGCACGGCTGCGGTCTGACGTGGCGTTCCGCCGCTCCATCTACAAGAGCCGCGCCCAGCTCGAGGCGATGGTCGAGCCCGGTCTGATCACCGGCGCGGCGCTCACCGCGGTGCGTGCCGCTGTGCGCCCCGGCATCACGACGGGCGAGCTCGACGCGATCGCGGAGCGTGTGATCCTGGATCGCGGCGCCGAGTCGAACTTCAAGCTCGTGCGCGGCTACCGGCACACCACCTGCATCTCGGTCAACGACCAGGTCGTGCACGGGATCCCCGGATCCCGCGTGCTGCAGCCCGGCGACATCGTCTCGATCGACTGCGGGGCTCAGTTCCGCGGCTGGAACGGCGACAGCGCCATCACGGTCATCGTCCCGGATCCGTCTCCTTCGGCGTCGTCCGGCGCACGCCAGACGCTTTCTGACGTGACCGAGGGATCCATGTGGGCCGGTATCGCCGCGATGGCCTCGGCAAAGCACCTGGGGGACATCTCCGCGGCCATCGAGGACCACATCCTCGCCGCAGGTCCCTCGGCGGTCTCGGGGAAGCCCTACGGCATCCTGCGCGAGTACGTCGGACACGGCATCGGCCGCAAGATGCACGAGGCGCCGAGTCTGTTCAACTACCGGACCCCGGACCGCGGCGCCGAGGTGCGCCCGGGCCTCGTGCTCGCGATCGAGCCCATGGTCACCGCGGGTTCCGAGCAGACCTACGTCGAGGACGACGACTGGACCGTCACCACGACCGACGGATCCGACGGCTCGCACTGGGAGCACAGCGTCGCTCTGCATGACGACGGCATCTGGGTGCTGACCGCCGCCGACGGGGGAGCGGCAGGCCTCGCCGCCTTCGGGATCACCCCCGCGCCGATCGCGTAGCACCGAGCGTCGACCTGCCCCGCGCGCCCCGCGGAGTGCTCCCACGGACCTCAAAGGCTTCGCACGGCACAATGGGAAGACATAGCTGAGCGGATCCGCCGGGCGGGTCTGGACAAGGAGACACAGACATGGCCACTGCCAAGGGCAGGACCAACGGGTTCGCCATCGGAATCACCGCGGCGGTCGTCGCCGTGCTCATCGCACTTGTCGGCGTCGTCGTGTACCTGAACAACAAGGCCACGGACCCGGGCGCCGCGCCGAAGAGCGCGATCGTCAACTCCGACACCGGCGCCGTCACCACCGGCAAGGGCAAGGACAAGGTCGCGCTGTACGTCGACTTCCAGTGCCCCATCTGCAAGCAGTTCGAGACCCAGTACGGGTCGCAGCTGCAGGCGCTCGCGAAGGAGGACAAGATCACGCTCGAGTACCACCCGATCGCGATCCTGGACCGCTTCTCGCAGGGCACCAACTACTCCTCGCGTGCGGCTTCCGCAGCGTACGCCGTCGCGCAGGAGAACCCGGACAAGTTCCTGGACTACCTGAACATCCTGTTCGAGAACCAGCCGACCGAGAACACCCCCGGCCTCACCGATCAGCAGCTGATCGACTACGCGAAGCAGGTCGGCGCCGACAAGGCCGAGGCGGTCATCAAGGCGAACACGTTCTTCAAGTTCCCGACGGCGCAGGCCACCGCGCACAAGATCCAGGGGACGCCGACGATCGAGATCAACGGCGAGCGTCTCGACACGAGCAAGCAGGCCGACGTCGCCAAGCTGCAGAAGATCGTCGACCAGAAGTAACAGCTCCGCATTTTGCGGATCCGCGGATCCGGACTACCATAGATCTTTGGTGCTTTGCGCCTTGGTCCGGCGTGTCCGGATCCGCACAGTTCCACCACCACCCACCCACCGCAGATCGACCGGTCTGCAGAAGCGTCAGCGAGGCTATGGCTAAGAAAGACGGTGTCATCGAGATCGAGGGCGTGATTTCCGAGGCTCTCCCCAACGCGATGTTCCGCGTTGAGCTGAGCAACGGACACAAGGTCCTCGCCACGATCTCCGGCAAGATGCGGCAGAACTACATCCGCATCATCCCCGAGGACCGCGTCGTCGTGGAGCTCTCTCCCTACGACCTCACGCGCGGCCGCATCGTCTACCGCTACCGCTAGACCGGTCGAGAAGTAACACCCCAGGCGCTCGCGCCTGCCCGGTGAAGACAGCGATAAGGAAACAACATGAAGGTCAACCCCAGCGTCAAGCCCATCTGCGACCACTGCAAGGTGATCCGTCGTCACGGCCGCGTCATGGTGATCTGCAAGAGCAACCCGCGCCACAAGCAGCGCCAGGGTTGAATCGCCGGGCTCTGTCCCGTCGCTCTCGCAATCCACAACTCAATATCTGAAACAGGCAGGATCAGACGCTTCGACAGGCTCAGCGACCGGGGAACCGGCCGGCGGCCGCGAGAAGCTGACACCTCGGGCGGAGGCCCGGGCACCGATCCTGCTCCACACCTCCACAACACTCCAGGAGTTACCGCATGGCACGTCTTGCCGGCGTCGACATCCCGCGCGACAAGCGCGTGGTGATCGCCCTCACGTACATCTACGGCATCGGCCGTACCCGCTCGGTCGAGATCCTCAAGGCCACCGAGATCGACGAGTCGATCCGCGTCAAGGACCTCTCCGACGACCAGCTCGTCGCCCTCCGCGACCACATCGAAGGCACCTACAAGGTGGAGGGTGACCTCCGCCGTGAGGTCGCCGCCGACATCCGCCGCAAGGTCGAGATCGGCTCCTACGAGGGTATCCGTCACCGTCGCGGCCTGCCGGTCCGCGGTCAGCGCACCAAGACCAACGCGCGTACCCGCAAGGGCCCCAAGCGCACCGTCGCCGGCAAGAAGAAGGCCCGCTAAGCGGCCAGGGAATAGGAGAACACTTTCATGGCTGCACCCAAGGCCGCCGCGCGCAAGCCGCGCCGCAAGGAAAAGAAGAACATCGCGCTGGGCCAGGCCCACATCAAGTCGACGTTCAACAACACCATCGTCTCGATCACCGACCCGTCCGGCGCTGTCATCGCCTGGGCCTCGTCCGGTGGCGTGGGCTTCAAGGGCTCCCGCAAGTCCACCCCGTACGCCGCCGGCATGGCCGCGGAGTCGGCCGCCCGTCAGGCTGCCGAGCACGGTGTGAAGAAGGTCGACGTCCTCGTCAAGGGTCCGGGCTCCGGCCGCGAGACCGCGATCCGCTCGCTGCAGGCCGCCGGCCTCGAGGTGGGTTCGATCCAGGATGTGACGCCGCAGGCGCACAACGGCTGCCGTCCGCCGAAGCGCCGTCGCGTCTGACGCGTTCTGAGGATCCTCGGATCTCGATCCTGTCGAGACCGGGGATCCTCACCCGCGTTTCCTCCACAACTCAAGACCTCACCCACACGTGTCATATAGCGGGCACGTGATCGAAAGGAACACACAGTGCTCATCGCACAGCGTCCCACTCTCACCGAGGAAAAGATCTCCGAGAACCGCAGCCGGTTCGTCATCGAGCCGCTTGAGCCCGGCTTCGGTTACACGATCGGCAACGCGCTGCGTCGCAGCCTGCTCTCCTCGATCCCCGGCGCGGCCGTCACGAGCGTCCGCATCGACGGCGTCCTCCACGAGTTCAGCACCATCCCCGGTGTGAAGGAGGATGTCACCGAGATCATCCTCAACATCAAGCAGCTGGTCGTCTCCTCGGAGCGCGACGAGCCCATCACCGCCTACCTGCGCAAGACGGGCGCCGGCGAGGTCACCGCGGCGGACATCTCCGCCCCGGCCGGTGTCGAGGTGCACAACCCCGAGCTGGTCATCGCGACCCTCAACGAGACCGCCAAGTTCGAGCTCGAGCTCACCATCGAGCGTGGCCGTGGCTACGTCTCCGCGGCGCAGAACCGCAGCGAGTACGCCGAGGCGGGCCAGATCCCGATCGACTCGATCTACTCGCCCGTGCTCAAGGTCAGCTACCGCGTCGACGCCACCCGCGCCGGCGAGCGCACCGACTTTGACAAGCTCGTGCTGGACGTCGAGACCAAGAACTCGATCATCCCGCGCGACTCCGTGGCCTCGGCCGGCCGCACGCTGACCGAGCTGTTCGGCCTCGCCCGCGAGCTGAACGTCGAGGCCGAGGGCATCGAGATCGGCCCCGCGCCGGTCGAGGCCGTGCTCTCGAACGAGCTGTCGATGCCGATCGAGGATCTCGATCTGTCGGTCCGCTCGTACAACTGCCTCAAGCGTGAAGGCATCAACACGGTGTCCGAGCTCGTCGCCCTCTCGGAGACGCAGCTCATGAACATCCGCAATTTCGGACAGAAGTCGGTGGACGAGGTGCGCGACAAGCTCGTCTCGCTCGGCCTGTCGCTGAAGGATTCGGTGCCCGGTTTCGACGGCGCCCACTTCTACGGCGGCTCCGAAGACGAGTCCTTCTGACCTACCCGTTCTGTCATCTGGCAGTGGCCAGCTGACTCGAACCTTTCCGATCCAGGAGTAAGAACAATGCCTAAGCCCACCAAGGGTCCCCGCCTCGGAGGCGGCCCGGCCCACGAGCGTCTGCTGCTCGCGAACCTCGCCGCACAGCTGTTCCTTCACAAGTCGATCAAGACCACCGAGACCAAGGCCAAGCGCCTGCGTCCGCTGGCCGAGCGTCTCGTCACCTTCGCCAAGCGCGGCGACCTGCACGCGCGCCGTCGCGTGCTGACGGTGCTGCGCAGCAACAAGGAGGCGACGCACATCCTGTTCGCCGAGATCGCGCCGCTCGTCGCCGAGCGTGAGGGCGGCTACACCCGCATCACCAAGGTCGGCAACCGCAAGGGTGACAACGCGCCCATGGCCGTCATCGAGCTCGTGCTCGAGCCCGTCACCCCCAAGGTGAAGAAGGCCGCTGCGAAGCCGGCTGCCGCCAAGAAGGCTGCTGAGCCCGTCGCCGAGGCTCCGGCCGAGGTCGTCGAGGCCGAGGTCGAGGAGACCGCCGCTCCGGCTGCGCTCGTCGACGGCGGCTTCGGTGAGGACTCCGCTGCTCCGCTCGAGGACGGCTCCGCCCCCGAAGGCTTCGACATCAAGGGCAACAAGGACTCGATGAAGTTCCACCGCCCCGATGGCCAGTGGTACGACGCCACTGTCGCCGAGGTGTACTTCCGCACGGCGGAGGCCGCTGAGGCCGCCGGTTTCGTGGAGGCCGGCAAGTAAGCCAGCTCGCGTTCTGAAGCCCGTCGCCCCTGTGTGGGGCGGCGGGCTTCGTCGTTGTCTGGGGTGGGGCGTGGCGCTGGGGCGTGCTGGTCGGTGGTCGCCCGTGCTGTTCGGTGGTTGCCCCTGGCGCTCGCTGGTCGCGTATTGCGGTCATGGCGAGCGCGAAGCCGCAATCTGCGACCAGTGAAGGTCGAGGGGCGGATCCCCGTGGCGCTCGCTGGTCGCGTATTGCGGTCATGGCGAGCGCGAAGCCGCAATCTGCGACCAGTGAGCGGAAGTGGAGCGGGTGTGAGCGGCATGGGTGGGGTGAAGTCCCGAGGGGCGGATCTGGATCCGGTCAGCGCGCGGGGCAGATGTTCGCGCCGCCCGATGCGACGAGGGGAGCACCATCGGCGCAGGGTTCGGGCGTGAGAGTGCGGGTGTGCTGCATCGCGGGAGCGTCGAACAGGCCGACGTGCGCTCCGGTCAGCACCACGGCCGACACCGGCCAGCCCCAGGGCTTCGCGGCGAGCCACTGCACGTCGTTCTCGCGCACCCATGCGGCGAGGGGGGCGATCTCGGCGCGCTGCTGAGCCAGGGTCTGGGTGGTCGGCGGCTGCGCGGTGCGCACCGTGTCGCCGACGACGCCTCCGGCCACCATCACGGCCACAACGGCCGCCACGGCGACGGCGACGACCCGCGTGAGGGCTGGTGCGACCATGTTCCCGCGTCGCCGCCACAGCGCTGCTGCGGCACGGACGGCGATCGCGGCGACGATCGGGGCGAACGCGAACACGCCGACCGCGGGGTGGCGCACCCACAGCGGCAGCTGCGCCGCCTGCGCCCACCAGCCGACGAAGGCGAGCAGGCCCACGGCCGATCCGAACCCGAGCGCGAGAAGCTGCGGATCCCGCCCCCACCAGCGGGGGCGCTGCGGATCCGACACGACTGCGACCGGGGCGGACGAAGCGCGGCCGAGTTCCGAGCCCTTCGACGGGCTCAAGGTCCGGATGCCGACGGCATCGCCCCGTGCGGGCACCGCGGCCCACACCACCGCGATGGTCGCGAGCACCACGGCGACCGCGACGAGCCACCACGGCACGAACCAGGATCCCGCCAGCGTTCCGAGCTTCTGCGGCACCGTGGTCGGCTCGATGTGCTGTCCGCCGCTGAGCAGGAAGCCGCCCAGCGCGCGCACGTGCCGCACGTAGCCCGTGAAGCCCATCGAGGCGAGCGCGATCAGCTCCATGAGCACCGTGGGCGCGGCCACGAAGACCAGCGGCACCACGCTGCGGCGCAGGGCCGCGACCAGGCGCGGCCAGAACGGCGCGGCGGGCGTGAGCAGGAACAGCGCCACGGCGAATGCGGGCAGCGCGAGCAGCGCGATGAGCTTCGCCTGCACGGCGAGCCCCAGTAGCAGCCCCGCGAGCCACGCGCGGCGCGGCAGCACGATCAGCGCCCACACGATGAGCGCGGCCGCGGCGATCTCGCCGAGCAGGTCCGCCGGGCCCTGGATCGGGGAGACGCTGTCCGCCGTGTTGAACGCGAGTGGCAGCGCCACGGCGATCAGCGCGCCGAAGGGTCCGGCGATGCGCCGTCCCAGCACGCCGAGCCCGACGAGCAGGAGCACCCAGTACGCGAGCGGCACGAGTCGTGCGCCGATCACCGGATCCACGCCGAACGCGAGCACTCCGGCGACCGGCAGCAGCACGACCGGACCGGTGGAGATCCGCGGATCGAACGGCGTCAGGGTCGAGCCCGACAGTGTGCCGTCGCTGGTGTAGCCGAGGCCGGCCAGCAGGTTCCGCGGCACGGTGAGGTTGAAGGCCTCGTCCTCCCAGAATCGCAGCGCTGTCAGGCTGTGCCACATCACGATCGCGTTCGCGACGAGGAGCAGCCCGAGCAGGATCCAGAATGCGATTCCGGAGAGGCGACGAGTCATGCGGATCCGGATCCCTCGTCGGCACCAACCTCGTCGGGAGCTGCGGATCCCTCGTCGGACGCGGCGGTGCGAGGGGCACGCGGCGCCGGGAGCCCCTCGAGCTCGAGCGCCCGCAGCGGGGCGCCGGGGCGCAGTGACCACATCCATGCCTCGCGCAGGGCGCTGAGCGCGAAGAGCACGAGCTTCTTGGGCGGCAGCGACGGACGTGCGACCTTGCCCCACATCGTGCCGGTGCTGGAGCTGCCGCGGCGCGGGATGCTGCGCACGCGCAGGTAGCGCACCGCGAATCCGGCGCGCACCTCGCCCAGGGAGAAGTGCACATGCGGCACGAGGGCGTCGGAGGGCACGGCGTTCACGAGGATCTGCAGCGCCTCGGGGCGATACACACGCAGGGGGGTGTTCACATCAGGCACACCGCGTCCGACGATCGCGGCGGTGAGCAGCCGCACGCCAGCGGTGAGCAGGCGGCGGTACCAGGCGTCGGTGCGGGAGTGGCGCACGCCGTGCACGACGTCCGCGCCGGTGCTGCTCAGCGCTCGCACGGCGGAGGCGATCTCGGATCCGAGGAACTGCCCGTCGCCGTCGACGTGCACGAGCGCGTCGGGGGAGAGGGCGAGTCCAGCGCGGTACGCGGCGAGAGCGGTGGGGCCGTGGCCGCGGTTGGCCGGCTGGGTCTGCACGTCGACGTCGTCGATGCCGGCCAGGGCGGCGGCAGTGCCGTCGGTGGAGCGGTCGTCGGCGACGACGAAGCTCACGCGCTCGGCCAGCGGGGCGACGGCGGTGCGGATCTCGTCGATGAAGCCGCCGATGCCCTCGGCCTCGTTGTAGGCCGGCATCACGACGGCCAGGTGGGCGTACTGCACTCGAACCTCGAGCCTTCTCCTGGAGGGCCCGTGCGGGCCGGGGCGGGACCCGTCGGCGCCACGGCAGCACCGGCGGAGTCTTCGCGAGGGAGGAGCGGGGATCCGCCCCGTTCATGCCAGGCGTCCTGGGCCGCACCGTCCCCCGGGTATTCTAGTAGGGCTATGGATCGCCGCTCCCGGTTGCGCCGTCTGGCGGGAGTCGGCACCCGCTTCCTGATCGTCGGCGGCATCAGCACGCTCATCGAGGTCGGGGCGTTCAACCTCTTCGTCTTCGTCTTCGGATGGGACCTCGTCGTCGGCAAGATCGCCGCGAGCCTGGTCGCGCTGGTCAACGCCTACATCGGCAATCGCGAGTGGGCGTTCCGCGGGCGCGACCGGCGCGGACGCGTCGCCGAGATCGTGCTCTTCCTCGCGGTCAACCTGGTCTGCACCCTGCTCGGTGCGGGCATCGTGTGGCTCGGCGCCGAGATGGTGCAGGGCGCCACCGGCCACAGCCCGAGCCTGCCGGTCGTGAACCTGATCAACCTCGGCAGCATCGCCGTGATCGTGCTGGTGCGCTTCGTGCTGTACCACTACATCGTGTTCCGGCACACTCCCAAGGACGCGACGGCCGAGACCGCGGGATCCGATGACCGTTCCGGGGCTGTCTCGGGCGACTGAGCAGGCCGGCGTTCGCTGGTCGCAGATTGCCGTCAAGCGGCACTGAAGACGACAATTCGCGACCAGTCAGCGAGGGGATCCGGTTCCGTCGTCAGTAGGGGCGCGGATCCGAGGCTCAGGCCCGGGCGCGGAGGTCCTTGCGCAGGATCTTGCCCGAGGCGGACTTCGGGATCGCGTCGATGAACTCCACCAGGCGCACCTTCTCGTGCGGGGCGACGTGTGCGGCGACGTGCGCCTTCACCCCTTCCTCATCGAGCACCGCGCCCGGCTGCAGCACCACGAAGGCCTTCGGCACCTCCTGACCGTCCTCGTCCGCGACGCCGATCACGGCGGCGTCGGCGATCGCGGGGTGCTCGAGCAGCACGGCCTCCAGCACGGCGGGCGCGACCTGGTAGCCCTTGTACTTGATGAGCTCCTTCAGACGGTCCACGATCCGGAACACCCCGCCGGCGGTCACCGTGGCGACGTCGCCGGTGTGCAGCCAGCCGTCCGCGTCCAGCATGTCGGCGGTGGCGTCGGGGCGGTTGAGGTAGCCCTTCATGACCTGCGGTCCGCGGATGAGCAGCTCACCGGGCTCGCTCGCACCCTCGGCCGGCACGACCACGTCGGAGCCGTCCTCGGCGAGCAGGCGCGCCTCGGTGTTCGGGATCAGCAGCCCGACCGAGGAGAGGTCGATGTCGTCGCGCTCCACCGGGATCGTGTGCGTCACAGGGCTCGTCTCGGTCATGCCGTAGCCCTGCCGCACGGTGCAGTCCAGCCGCTCGGCGACCGCGTGCGCGAGTGCGCCGTCCAGCGGGGCGGCTCCCGAGAACACGACCTTGACCGCGCTCATGTCGTATTGCGCGACGAGCGGATGCTTGGCGAGCGCGACGGCGATCGGCGGCGCGATGAACAGCCAGCTCGTGCGCTGCTCCGCGATGATGCGCAGGAATTCGACGAGGTCGAACTTCGGCATCGTGACGAGCGTGGCGCGCAGCCGCACGGCGAGGTTGAGCAGCACGGTCATGCCGTAGATGTGGAAGAAGGGCAGCACGGCGAGGATCCGGTCCTCGTCGTTCAGCTCGATCGAGACCGTGCTCTGCGCGACGTTGGCGACGAGGTTGCGGTGCGTGAGCATCACGCCCTTGGGGCGCCCGGTGGTTCCCGAGGAGTACGGCAGCACGGCGACGTGCGTGGCCGGATCGAACGTCACGACGGGAGCGTGATGCCCCTCGGAGAGCAGGTCGCGCAGCGAGGGGTGCCCCTCGGCGCCGTCGAGCACGATGAGCTGGTCGGCCGGCAGCCCGAGCTGGGCGGCGGCGGCCTCGGCCTGCGGCAGCAGGGGGCTCACCGTGATGAGCCAGAACGCGGACGCGTCGCGCAGCTGGTTCGCGATCTCGTCGGCCGTGTAGAGCGCGTTGATCGTGGTGGCCGTCGCGCCGGAGCGGAGGATGCCGTGGAACACGGTCGCGAATGCCGGCACGTTCGGGCAGAGCAGGCCCACCGCGTCGCCCACGCCGATGCCGCGTGCGGCGAGGGCTCCGGCGAAGAGGTCGATCTGCCCGATGAGCTGGCGGTAGGTGGTCTCGGCCCCGGACATGCCGTCGACCAGCGCGACACGGTCGAGGTCGTGCTCGGAGATGTCGCCGAAGAGATACTCGTGGATCGGGACCGCGGGGATCTCGACATCAGGGAGGATGCTGCTGACCATGGGATCTCCTTCGATCTCGGTCGCGTGCGGTCGGGCGCCGCCGTCGCTTGCGATTCAGTGTCGCACAATATGGGACTGAGTGTCAGGGTCCTTTTGGGTGACGATGAAGCCGGGCGGATCCGTCCTGCCCGCTCCCATGGGGTGCGATCCTGCGGCCCGCTTTCTGCGGTTCGCTGGTCGCGAATCGCGGTGACGCGGGCGTGAGAACGACAATAGGCGACCAGCGAGCAGAAGGGGACTGGGTACCCTGGATCCGTGCGCATCCGTCTCGACATCGCCTACGACGGCACCCACTTCCGGGGCTGGGCGAAGCAGCCGGGTCTGCGGACCGTGCAGGGCACGATCGAGGACGCGCTCGCGCGCATCGTCGGCCCGGCGGCAGTCGCCGAGCGCGGCGACGGATCCGACTCCGCGACCGGCGGCGGACCGGTGATGCCGGGGGAGACACCCGGACCCGGCCCGCGGCTCGTCGTCGCCGGCCGCACCGATGCCGGCGTGCACGCCACGGGGCAGGTCGCGCACGTCGATCTGGACGAACGGCAGTGGGCGAGGGTCGCCTCCCGCAACGGCCGGGGCGCGTCGGATCCGGCTGCATCTCTGGCGGCGCGGATCCGCGGGGTGCTCGGGCACTACCCCGACGTCACGGTGTCGCGCACCGCGCTCGCGCCGGAGGGCTTCGACGCGCGCTTCTCGGCGGTGTGGCGCCGCTATCGCTATCGCCTCGCCGACGCCCGGGCCGGCTACGACCCGCTGCTGCGCCACGACACGACGACGATCAAGGGCGCCCTCGACGAGGGCGCCATGGACGCCGCTGCGCAGACCCTGATCGGCCTGCACGACTTCGCCGCGTACTGCAAGCCGCGCGAGGAGGGCACCACGATCCGCACGCTGCTCGACTACCGCTGGACGCGCGATGCGACCGGCGTGCTCGTGGCCGAGGTGAAGGCCGACGCCTTCTGCCACAGCATGGTGCGCGCGCTGGTCGGCGCGTGCGCGGCCGTGGGGGAGGGGCGCCTCGAGGTCGCCGACCTCGCCCGCCTGCGCGACGAGCTCACCCGCACCAGCGCGTTCAAGGTGCTCGCCGCGCGCGGCCTCACGCTGACCGACGTCGGCTACCCCGCGGATGAACTGCTCGCCGCCCGCGCCGAGCAGACCCGCAACCGCCGCGACCAGGACGACTGAACCGGATCCGGCGGTCGAGGCGGATGGCGGCCGGTCGACGAATGCACCGGAGCTGATCGGGGGCCGCCGTCCCCACACGGCGGCCCCCGAACGGGGGAGGACCGGAGCCGGCTCCCCCAGCCGCCGGCCACCGTCGATTCGCCTGCCTCCGGAGGCGTGAACCGTATCCTGAATTCTACGAGGAGCCATTTCACACGCGGAGGGGGGACTGTGATGGCCGAGCCCGAGGAGCACACGGCCTTCGCCGCTGCACTGCGCCGTGCCATCTCCGACAAGGGGCTCTCGCTGAGTGCCACGCAGGCACGCCTCGCCGCGCACGGCAATCGGATCTCCCTGGCGACCCTCAGCTATTGGCGATCCGGAGCCCGGCACCCGGAAGGGGCGGTCTCGCTGAGCGCCGTGGAGGACCTGGAGACGATCCTCGACCTCGATCCGGGCTCGCTCACCGCGCTGATCCCGCCCACGGCGCGTCTGGGCACGCTGGCCGAGCCGCGCGTTCCCTTCGACGAAGAGCGCGAGCGGCGCGAGACGGAGGAGACGTTCGCCGCGCTGAACGCCGCACCGCAAGTCGCAATCCGGGACATCTCGACGCACATGACCGTCTTCACGAGGCCCGACGGCACGGTGCGGCGGACCGAGTTCCAGTGCCTGATCCAGGTGACGCGCGGAATCGTCACGGAGCTGCCCCTGATCGACGTCGCACCGGAGGAGACCGACGTGATGAGCGAGATCGTCGAGGTCGTGGGTGGCCGGCTCGACCGGGAGTTCCAGCACCCCGGCCGGCTGGTGTCCGGGATCGTCATCGCGCTGGACGAGCCGGTCGCCGCGGGGGAGACGGCCATGATCGAATTCGCCGAGCAGCTGCCGCTCGGTTACCCCGCCCGGCGCAGCGCTTGGCATGCGACGGCGCGGCCTGCCAAGGAGACGCTGATCCGGGTCATCTTCCCCGAGGGCGCCGAGCCCGACTGGTGCGAGGAGTACGTCGAGTCGGAATCGGGCGAGGAGTTCGCCGGACCAGCGACGTTCCGCGGCCGGATCGCGCACGCGGTCCGGCATGGTTTCGGCCCGGGCGTGCTCGGGTTGCGGTGGGGAGGAAGCTCCGCAGCGGTGGACGCGGTGCATCCGGTTCCTTGACATCCCGGTGAACTCGCGCGCCCGCCCAGCGAGTCCGGAGCGCGCGCGGGTAGCGTGGAGGCGTGCGGATCATCTCCTACAACCTGCGCAAGCATCGCGCGGCGCATGAGCTCGACGCCCTCGTCGACGCCCATGACCCCGACGTGCTGTGCCTGCAGGAGGGCGACACGGCCTCACTGCCGGAGCAGGCCGGAGGGCTGGTGCTCGCGCACACCACGCAGCGCAACCGGCTGGGTCTTGCGATCTACTACCGCTCCAGCGCGTTCCGCCTCGTCGACATGGCGGCGGTCTCGGTGAAGAAGTCGCTGCACGATCACGTGCTGCGTCCCGCGCACGAGCGCCTGCTGGGCGTGCGGCTGCGCGACATCGACGCCGGCCGGGACTTCCTGGTGGCATCGCTGCATGCGGCCCCGCTCACGGCGCGCAACGCGCTGCGGCGGGACCAGATCCGCGCCGCGCTGTCGGAGCTCTCCGAACTCGGCTGGGGCCTGCCGCAGCTCATCGTCGGCGACTTCAACTACCCCGTGTTCAAGGAGCGGCTCAGCGAGCACATGCGCGACGTCGGGTATGAGCTGGTCATGAGCGATCAGCACACGTACACCCGCTATCGGGTGTTCCGCGGGTTCTACGACTTCGCCGCGGCGTCGGGGTTCGTCGTCGAGTCGGTGCGCACCCTGCCGCAGGGCGAGTCGGACCACCTGCCGATCCTGGTGACGGCGACCCCGAAGTAGCCCGGTCCAGGTGGGCGGTCACGCTCGGTGGTTCACGTACCCGCGTCCCGGTGCCTCGACCCCGATCGGCGGAGAGGACGGTATGCACCTCGGCTCGCCCGCCCTGCGCTGCTCGGGTGATCGTGCTTTGTCGATAGAGTCCTGGTATCGCGTCGATGGGAGAACCGAGGACACACATGACCGACGGGGATCTGCCTGCAGGCGGCACCGGCACTGCGGGCGCACCGCATGCCGATAGGCCGTCGATCGACGACGCACGCGCCTTCGATGCCTCGTCGCTGTTCCTGCACGAGCCCTCGGAAGCAGACGCCGCACAGGGGCACGACGACGTGGGGATCCTTTTCGGCGGACTGTGGGAGCCGTCGGATCCGTCCAGCCGCGCGGATCCGGTCGATGAGTTGCACCTTGCTCCTGCGACGGTGCTGATCGATACGGCCGAGGGGCACCTTTTCGACGAGGCCGAGCGTGTCGCGCATCCGTACACGCATTCGTTCCCCGCGCCCGCACCGGCTCGTGTTGAGCCGCTGCACGCCTCGCCGAAATACGGCATGAGCCGCCCGCAGGTCATCGCCATGGCCGCGGGGCTCGTGGTCACGGCGCTGGGAGCCGGGTGGGCGCTTGCGACGCCGCCCCCTTCCTCCCCGGTGACGGTCGTCGCTTCTCCGACGGCGACGCTGGATCCGGCGCGGATGGCGAAGGTGGACGATTCCGTCGGCGCGCTGGCCGCCGCCGTGAAGTCCGAGCAGGCGCGTGCCGACTCCTTCGCAGCTCCGCTGGCAGCGATGGCAGGATCCAGCGACGAGTCGGCGCGGCTTGCGGCAGACGCCGCGCGGCAGGCGTACATCGCCGCGCTCGCCGCGGTAAAGGTGCCGAAGCTCCCCACCAAGAACGCGACCAACGCGTCGCTGGATCAGGTCGAGCGCGACCTGGCGGCGGCGAACTCCACACTCACGGCCGCGACCGCAGGCTTCCGGGCGGCGATCACGACCTTCCGGCAGTCGATCCCGGCGTTCGCGGAGATCGCTGTGGCGGACAACGGCGATGCGGCGGAGCCGTTCCGCACGGCGGCGACTGAGGCGGCGTCCGCAGCGGCCGCATCCGATCCGTTCGGTCCGACGCCCTTCGCTGCGATGGATGCGTGGCGCAGTGCCCTCGCTGCCTTGATCGCCGACCAGGCGCGCGCTGTCGCCGAGGCGCAGTCGAGCGGATCCGGTGGCACCGGCACGGAGACTCCGACGGAGCCGACGCAGCCGCCTGCTCCCGTCGAGACGACTCCGCCGTCGCCCCCGCCCTCCGACCCGGGTACGCCGACGGATCCGCCGATCGTCCTGCCGACGCCCTGACGTCCGCTACTTCTGGGCCGGTTTGCACCCCGGGGTGTCGAGCGTGACCGGCGTCGGCTTCACCATCGGCGTGTGCCGCACCTCAAGTGGCCCGTACTCGCCGGCGGGCGCGCTGAAGGTCGCCACGATGTTCGCAGTCTGCCCGGGCTGGGTCAGCGCGTTCACCTTCACCGCGGTGCGCCCCAGGTGCGGCTGCCCAGAGGCAGCGACAGGCTGGCCATCGACAGTGACGCTGGTGAGACTGGATCCGACCGGACCGTACAGGTACACGTCGGTCGAGACGTCGCCCTTGGGGAAGTAGTGTCCGGGCGAGATGTACTCCGGCAGGCTTGCGACGGCTCCCGGGTCGAGCGTGTTCTGCAGCGTCACCGTGGTGGTGAATGTCGGAGAGGTGCCCTTCTGGCACTGCGTACTCGACGCGGCGATACCCAACTCCATGTAGTAGTCGAGCTTGCCTTCCGTGACGTCGTCGATGTACACGCCCAGGTCAGTGGTCTTGCGGTTGTCGGTGGGCATGTTGCCGCCCACCGGCGTGCCGGCGAGCAGGTCGGCCTGAGCCTTGTCGCTCGGGGAGTACATCAGGCGTCCCTCGTTCGCCGCCTGCACGAGCGCGGTCAGCAGCGCCTTCGGATCGGCGTGGGTGGTCAGCAGCGCCTCAAAGACGCTTTGCGCGGCGGAGGCGAAGAATGCGTCCTGGGTCGCCGGATCCGGATACTTCGCATAGGCCTCGTTGAGAAGCAGAGGCACGGCTTCGTCGGCGGTGAGGGTCTCGCCGAACGGGGCGGGCAGGGTCACCGGGCCGATCGCGCGCAGCACGTAGCTCAGCGCGACCGGATCCACCGAGACGACGGCATCGATCGGTGTCCCGAACGACTCCGTCCAGAAGGCGCGCACGATCTGCGCGGTCTCACTGAAGTCGGGGGAGAGCGTGGTGTCCTGGATGTAGCGTCCGATCTTCGTGCCGTACAACGCCTGGGTCTCGGGATTCAGGGCGAAGATCGGATCCGGTCGGCCGTTCTTGAAGTCGGCGGTCGCGGCCTGCTGCGTGAGCGAGATCTTGCCGTTCTCCGCGGTGAGCATCGCGATCGCGGCGGGGTTGCCGCCGGTGCCGCGGGACTCGGCGTTGTTCTGGAAGATGAGCAGGTAGTGCTGTGGCCCATTGGCACCGAGGGCTTTCGGCAGGATCGTGAGCGCGTTGTGGATCGGGGTCACGGCAGGTTCGATCTTCGCCATGGCGGCATCGAGTTGAGCGACGCCCGAGGCTACCTGCGGCACGAGTGCGGAGCGATCGAGTTCGTCGAGATTCGTTCTGATCCGGGTGACGCTCTTGTTCGCCGTCTCGATCGTGGCGGCGAGCTTGGAGAGGTTGGCGACGTCGATGCCGCCGTCCTTCGGCATCAGGGCGTTCAAGTCCACCGCGGTGAGCGGCGTGATCGCGTTGGCGACAAGGTCGTTGACGGAGCCGGCGACCACGCGCGCGGCGACGAGGTTCGGCCCGGCGACGGGCACCCACTCCGCGCTCTTCCAGAGCCGGCCGGTGGTCTCCTTCTCGGCGGCGGCGGTCAGCTGGGAGATCTGCGCGATCGTGGCCTTGGCGCCAGCGGCGTTACCGTCGAGCATCTGCTGCTGCACGGTGTCGACGAGGGGGATCGCCTTCTCGAGATCGGCCTTCGCCGCCATCGCATGCCCATACAGCTGCTTCGCCGCGAGGACGCCGAGGATCGCCAGCGCGATGAGCACCAGCAGGATCGCGATCGGCACCCAGAACCGGGCGCTCTTCAGCAGCGGGCGGCGGTAGTGCTTCCGCGACTTCCCGTGTTCGGAGTCTGCGCCGACGAGGAGGCGCGCGAGTGGATCGTCCGTTTCGGGTGAAGAATCCTCGGGAGCCGGGCGTGCCCCGCGTTCTTCGTGTCGGGAAGGCACGTTGTGAGTCTAGGGATCCGGCGGTCCCTTGGCCATGGTTCGGCGAGTGGAACCGACCGGAGGTGCGGAGCCGTCAGCGCGTCCGGTCGTCGGCGAAGCCATTCGGGTTCCGCTGTTGCCAGCGCCAGCCGTCGCGGGCCATATCGGCGATGTCGCGGGTGGCCTTCCATCCAAGCTCGGCTTCGGCGCGCGTCGTGTCAGCCCAGCTGCGCGGCAGGTCGCCGTCGCGCCGGGGGACGACGACCGAAGGGATGGTCCTGCCTGCGGCGGATTCGAAAGCGGCGATGAGCTGTTTCACCGACGTGCCGTGCCCGGTGCCGAGGTTCCAGGCGCGCGCTCCGTCGACCTCGGCGAGCCTTTCCAGCGCGGCGACGTGCCCCTGAGCGAGATCGACGACGTGGATATAGTCGCGCTCCCCCGTGCCGTCCGCGGTGGGGTAGTCGTCGCCGAAGATGTTCACGTGCGGGCGCCGCCCGATCGACACCTGCAGCACGTACGGTGCGAGGTTGTTCGGGATGCCGCTGGGGTCTTCGCCGATCAGGCCGCTCTCATGGCCGCCGATGGGGTTGAAGTACCGCAGCAGAGCGATGTGCCAGCCGGGCTCGGCGGCGGCGATGTCGCTGAGTATCCGCTCGAGCATCACTTTGGTCATGCCGTAGGGGTTGGTTGCGTCCAGGCGACCACCTTCCTCGGTGTACGGCGGCTCCTGCAGATCGCCGTACACGGTGGCCGACGAAGAGAAAACCAGGGTCTGAGTCCCGTGCCGCTTCATCGCCTTCAACAGGGAGAACGTGCTGCCCAGGTTGTGCGCGTAGTAGCGAAGTGGGTCAGCGGAACTCTCGCCGACCGCTTTCAGGCCGGCAAAGTGGATGACGGCGTCGGGCGCCGCCGCAGCGAAAGCAACTTCGAACGCGTCCTCGTCAAGGAGATCGATCTCGGCGAGCGCGGGGCGGATCCCGGTGATCTGCTCGATCCGGTCGATGACCACCGGTGAGCTGTTCTCGAAGTCATCGACGATCGTTACGTCATGCCCTCGCTCAAGGAGTGCGACCACCGTGTGCGAGCCGATGAAACCAGCGCCGCCTGTGACGAGTACGTGCATGGATCGATCCTTCGTGTCGAATGGCGAGCCGCGAGGCAGTCAGCCAGCGATGATGAGGTGCTGCTCGTGGAGGCGTTCGAGCAGCTCTAGGACGTCGTTGCGAACGACGTCTTGGGTGGCGTCGTACGCCTCGGCGATGTTCTTCACGAGCGCATCCGTAGAGATCGGCCCGCTCTCCGCGAGTTCCTCCCACACGTAAGCCGCGGTCTCTTGGAGCGTCATCGGATGCGCCGTCGGTGATTCGAGATCAAGAGCGACGATGTCGTTGCCGCTCGCCGTCCACGCCACCGCACCGGCGATACGCCACGTCTCGCTCTGCTCCCCGGTCACGCGGTTAGCCTAGCGAAAGCTCCGCTATGACGATCGGGTACCGACGTCGCCCACGAGCGCCAGTCTCGGCCAATGCGCAGTTCGTCGGCTGCAGTTGCTCCGCGGCGCGTCACGCCGACGGTCACTAGATATCGCGAGGCGCATGATGCGACGTATGCGAGTGAAACTTGCGACATATTGGTTCAGCTGGGGTCATGCCTTCTTTCAGCAGTCTCCCAGTGTGGGACAATCGTCGAACGTGCGTTGTTCGGCGAGGGGGGAGCCTTGAAGCGGCCGAGCACGGAGGATTGGGGTGCAGTGTGAGTTCGCAGGTTGGTGAGGCAGTGACCGGGGAGATCCGAATCCCTGTGCATCAGCAGCGTCGACGTCGGTTGGTCGCCTTGCTCGACGTGCTGGCCTGGGTGTTCGGTACGTTCCTTGCGGTAACCCTGCGGTTGGACTTCACGCTGACTCTTCCGGCCTGGGTGGCGACGATCGTGCTCGGCCTTGTTGCGGCCGCGATTCAGGTGGGCGTGGGCTACTACGTCGCGCTCTATCGAGGCCGGTACGCCTACGGTTCATTCGAGGTGGTGCGCACCCTCGCGATCATCGTGCTCGGGATCTCGGTGCTGCTCTCGCTGTTCGTCGTGCCCTTCGGGAACATGATCGGCGTGCCCCGCGCAACCATGCTGCTCGCCGGGCCGTTCGTACTGCTCGTCATGTTCGGGATTCGCTATGCGGCACGTCTTGCGGTCGAGCGCTCGCGCAAGCCGGGCGACAGCGCTGAGCGTACGCTCGTGGTCGGCGCCGGTTACCTGGGTGATCGGTTGCTGTATACAGTCATCACCGACCCCACATCGCCGATCCGCCCAGTGGGCCTGATCGACGACGACCCGTTGAAGAAGAACCTGCGGCTACGCGGAGTGCCCGTACTCGGGCGCTCAAGCCAGCTGGCCGAGATCGCCCAGCGCACCGGAGCGACCCGACTCGTTATCGCGCTCGGCAACGCCGACAGTGTGCTGCTGCGCAAGCTGAGCGACGCCGCGGAGACCGCAGGCATGAAGGTGTCGGTCACGCCGAGCATCACCGACTTCATGCTTGACGGGCGTGTCAAGGTCGACGTTCGTGACATCGAGATCGAAGACCTCATCGGTCGGCACCCGGTGGACACCAACGTGGAGTTGATCGCAGGCTACATCACCGGTAAGCGTGTGCTCGTGACGGGGGCGGGTGGATCTATCGGATCCGAACTGTGCCGTCAGCTCGCGAAGTTCGGCCCGAGCGAGCTGATCATGCTCGACCGGGACGAAACCGGACTGCAGAGCGCTCAACTCGGCACCGCGGGCAATGGCCTCCTCGACTCGAACGAGGTCGTGCTGGCCGACATCCGCGATGTCGCCGTACTGAACGCCATCTTCGACGAGCGCCGCCCGGAGGTCGTCTTCCACGCTGCCGCGCTCAAGCACCTTCCGATGCTCGAGCAGTACCCGGATGAAGCATGGAAGACGAACGTCCTGGGCTCGCTCAACGTGCTGCAGGCCGCACAGCGCGTTGGAGTGAGCCACTTTGTCAACATCTCCACCGACAAGGCAGCGAACCCGACGAGCGTGCTGGGGCACTCCAAGCGTGTCGCGGAGAAGCTCACCGCCTGGGCGGGGGAGCAGACCGGGATGCAGTACCTCTCGGTGCGCTTCGGCAACGTGATCGGCAGTCGCGGATCCATGCTGCCGACGTTCCAGCGCCTGATCGCTGATGGGCGACCCATCACGGTCACGCACCCTGACGCGACGCGCTACTTCATGACGATCCCCGAGGCCTGCCAGTTGGTGATCCAGGCCGGCGGCATCGGCCGCGCCGGCGAGGTGCTCATCCTCGACATGGGCGAGCCTGTTTCTATCCTCGAGGTCGCGAAACGCATGATCTCGATGTCGGGCAAGGACGTCGAGATAGTGTTCACCGGTCTCCGCCACGGCGAGAAGCTGCACGAGGAGCTCGTCGGGGCCCGCGAGAACCTCGAGCGCCCGTTCCATCCGCAGATCTCCCACGCCCACGCGGACACGATCAGCCCCGAGCGCCTCGACAAGGCCGGCTGGGAAGCGCGGATGAAGGCTGAGCCGCGCAACAACGACACAGCCGTGGTCGACAGGATCGTGGTGGATCAGCTCATGACCGGGGCAAGCGCCGAGGGTATGTCAACGTGACTCCAAGCGTGGGGGGGATCGCCGCTGTAGTTTTTGCGATTAGCCTCGCTTCGCCACTCGGTTTCCGACCACTGCTTCGCAGGCTCGGAGCTGTTGACATGCCGAATGAGCGTTCCTCCCATTCCATTCCGACGTTGCGAGCCGGAGGGCTTGCCCCTCTGAGTGGCTGGATCGTTGGAGTCGCGTTGGCACTTTTCGTGGAGCCCGGTACGAATGGGCTGACGGCAATCGCCGGGGTTACGGCGCTCGCTCTCGCGATTGTTGGATTCATCGACGATCTCCGCAACCTTCCTGCTGTGCCGCGGCTTGGAGCTCAGATTACTGTTGGATTGCTCGCAGCGATCGCCTGCGCGGTGGCGACCGGAGCTTCGGGATGGGTCGTTCCCCTCGGAGCTGTCCTCATCACCGGCTACGTGAACTCGACCAACTTCATGGACGGCATCAACGGTATCTCCGGTTTGCATGGAGCCATCGTTGGCGCGTCGTTTGTGGTCGCGGGGTGGCTGGTTCACACCACGTGGCTAGCAGTTCTAGGAGCGATCCTCGCCGCAGCGTTTCTTGCGTTCGTGCCATGGAATCTCCAGCGTTCGGGCTTCTTCCTTGGGGACGTCGGGAGCTATCTTTTAGGGGGCGCGATCGCGACCACCGCTACCCTTGCCATTGCGGCTGGCGTTTCACCGCTTCTCGTGCTCGCACCCTTGGGCATCTACGTCGCCGACACGGCGGTAACCATGGCACGACGCCAGATGCGAGGCGAGCGAATCATGTCGGCGCACCGCTCGCACTCATACCAGCGGCTGACCGATACGGGGCTGTCGCATTTGTCGGTGGCGGCTTTGGTTACAGCGTTCTCCGCGGGGAGCAGCGCTATTGCGATTATCGTCAGCATGGCTGGAGTCTCGCCCTGGCTCGGCTGGGCTCTGATCGTCGGGCTTTGCGTCGTTTACCTGTGGATTCCACGTTGGCGCGGCTCTCGGCTTCCGTCGACCGGATTTGTCGTTCCTGCGGCTCCGTCCATTTGCGAGATCCCCGCCTCACCTGGGCACCTTGCGAAGCGCTGGGCCGTGGTCGGGGCATCGGGCTTTGTCGGGTCGGCCGTTGTCGCATATCTGTCCGAGCAGAACGTCGAGATCTCCGAGATCTCGGCCCCGCGGCTGAAGATGACAGCACCCACGGCGTCAGATCTCTCGCAGCTACTCGAACAGGCTGGGATCGAGGCGCAGCGGGCGCGACTGGCGGAACAGTTCACGGGTATCGACGTGGTGGTGAACGCTGCGGGCATGGCTTCCCCAGACTCGGCTGGCGACGACGCCCTTTACGGTGCCAATGCACTGCTGCCGGCCGCAGTTGTTCTCGCGAGCGCTGACGCCGGTGTGGATCGAATCGTTCATTTGAGTTCGGCTGCCGTTCAGGGGCGACGTTCCCGTCTCGATGACTCCAGCGATGTGGCCCCCTTCTCGCCCTACTCCCATTCCAAGGCGCTCGGTGAGCGGGCGTTGTTGGCTGTCGCCGACCGGGGAGTTCCCACTCAGGTGATCGTGCTGCGAGCCACATCGGTGCAGGGGCGCGGAAGATCGACCACCGAAAGCCTGATTCGTCTGGCGCATTCGCCCTTGGCAAGTGTCGCGGCGCCAGGGACCGCACCGTCGGCAACCAGCAGTGTTACGCAGCTCGCTCAGACGGTGGTCGGGCTCGGTGCGACGAACGAATCGGTTCGGGGAATCGTGTTGCAGCCATGGGAGGGATTCACTACTCGACGTGTTCTCGAGGCAGCGGCTCCCGACAGGCAGCCTCGCATGTTACCCGCCTGGCTGTGCCGTACTGTGGTGGGGATGGGGTTCGCGGCTGGTCGAATTGTTCCGCGGTTCACGGGAACCGCGAGGCGCGTCGAGGTCATGTGGTTCGGTCAGAGCCAGACGCCAGGGTGGCGGCAGGGTAGTCAAGTTGACGAGTCTGCGGATCTGCTGCAGATCCTCGGAGGGGCGTAAACATGGCGTCGAAGCACAAAACGCGAACGATCGTGTTCGGCGTGACGATTGACTATCAGCTCCGCTATCACGACGGCCTTTATCAGCGGCTTGCCAATGATGGCTGGGAAGTTCATCTCATTTCCGAGGCTGGATCGATCGGCGAACGGCTCTCGCGTTATGCCGGAATCACGGTGCATGAACTCAAGATGGCTCGCAACCCCAGTCCGTTGGCCGATCTGGTCGCACTTTCGCGTTGGGTGAGGCTCCTGCGCACGGTGCGACCGCAAGTGGTTGTCGCTGGAACACCCAAAGCTGGTCTGATCGGAAGCTTGGCGGCCCGGCTATGCGCGGTGCCAGTGCGCATATATGAGATGCACGGTCTCCGTCTCGAAAGCGCCGAGGGGATGTTGCGCCAGGTGCTTCGCCTGATGGAAAGGATCACATCAGGAGCGGCAACCAAGGTGGTCGCGGTGAGCCCATCGTTGCGTTTGCGAGCGATCGAGGAGGGCATCGTCCGATCGAGCAAGATCGAGGTTCTTGGTGCAGGCAGTCCCAATGGCGTCGACATCGATCATTTTGCCTGGGCAGCGCAAGACACTGAGATTCAGGCCCGCACGCGAGCACGATTCGGGGTTGCGCCCGAAGTGCCGGTTGTTCTGTTCATTGGTCGACTCACCGCGGACAAAGGACTGGAAGCTCTTGCAGAAGCGATGGCCGCAGTCGAGCGCAAGCGTGAGGTGCAGCTCCTAGTCGTCGGCGGTATCGATGATGCATCGGGCCAAGTCGGTGCCGAGCGGCTACGTTCGTCCCTATCGCACGTGATGTTCGCCGGTGAAGTGGATGATGTCGCGCCTTACTTCAGCATCGCGGATGTCTTCTGTCTGCCGAGTCGCCGAGAGGGGCTCGGCGTGGTGATCCTCGAAGCTTTCGCCGCCGGGGTGCCCGTGGTAGCCACGGCAGCCACAGGGATTAAGGATCTCGTGAAGGATGGTCGCACTGGGCGGATGGTGCCGATCGACGACTCACACAGGCTCGCAGAAGCGATTCTGGAACTGACAGTCGACGCCGATCTCGCTGATCGCCTGGCTGCTGAAGGTGGGCGTCTCGTGAGAGGAGAATTTTCCGCGGACGTGGTGCAGGCTCGGTGGGTCACCGCCATATGCTCTGCCTGTCCACCTTGCGCGAGGGATTCGGCCAGTTGATCTTCGAAGCCTTGGGCCTCGGAGTTTTAACCATCACTACCGAGGCGACAGACGCCCGAGACACGATCGTCGACGGAGAGGCCGGCCTGATCGTGCCCGTGCAAGACAGGCTTGCGCTGGCGGCCGCTACCGGGCGTGCGACCGGCGACCCCGATCGGGTGCGCGCATGGGGCGCGGCGGCGTGGGCGCGGGCCGCGACGCACAACTCGACGGGCCGTGCGTGGCGTCAATGCGCTGATCATTTCGATGCTCTTATTGGCTCGCGTAGTTGAGTCCGCTGATGTCTGAAGAAGATGACGACCTGGGTGTCGTGCGCGAGAAGTCCCGGAAGTCGTCCGGCACGAGTGGCTCGTCGACCCTACGCAGCATCGCCACCCTGCTCACCGGCACGGTGGCGTCACAGATCCTCGGTGTGGTCACGATGCCGATCCTCAGCCGGATCTACGGTCCTGGTGCGTTCGGAATCCTGGCGATCTTCCTCTCGGTGAGCGCAGTGGTCAGCATGGTCGCGGCGCTGCGCTACGAGTACGCGATCGTGCTCCCGGAGCGCGACGAGGACGCGCATCGGCTCCGGCAGCTCTCCACGGGCTTGGTAAGTGTGATCTCGGCACTCACCGTTGTCGCGACGATCCTAGTGTTCTGTCTGTCCGGGCCGGCGAACCAGCACTGGTGGGTCCTGCTGATCGGCGTGAGCGTCTTCCTAGCCGGGGAGACAACGATTCTGTACTTCTGGCTAACGCGAAAGCGTCGCTACCGCATGCAGAGCGTCTCACGCATCGTCCAGGCGCTAGTCACCGCGGTCACTCAGGCCGGCCTAGGGCTTCTTTTCGCTCCAACCGGCGAATGGCTCATCGTCGGCTATCTCGTCGGTCAGGTCTTCGGCGTCGGTCTCCTGCTCGTCACGGACGATGCTCGCAAGACCGCACCCGTCCGGGACCATCGCAGCCGGTGGGAACTCATGGTGCGCTACAAGAAGATGCCGCTCCTCAACGCTCCCAACGCGCTCGTGGATTCGCTGCGACTCAACGGCATCAACATGATCATCGGAGGTCGCTCGTTGCACGCGCTGGGCCAGTTCTCGATGGCGTGGAAGCTTGCTCAGGCACCGATGGCGCTGATTGCGAGCGCGATCTCCCAGGTGTATTACCAGCGGATGGCGGTCGCTGAGCCGGGGACGCTCAAGACTCTAGTGAGGGGCGTGACGAGGCGCGCGCTGCTCCTCGGCTTCCTCCCCTTCCTGGTGCTAGGCGTCGTGGCACCCGTCGTTGTGCCGTGGTTCCTCGGCGAGCAGTGGTCAGAGGCGGGGCTCATCGTGCAGGCGCTCACGCCGTGGCTCTACTTGAATGTCGCGACCGCACCGCTGTCGACCGTGTTCATCGTCGCCGAGCGACAGGGAGCCATGCTGATCTTCGCGATCGTCTATCTCATCGTGCCGATCACGATTCTGCTGATGGCGGGAGGTGACCTCGTGCGCGCGGTGTGGTTCACGAGTGCTGCCATGACGCTGCTCCTCGCTTTCCTCATCGCGCTCGCCCATCGCGTTGCCGGGCGATATGACAGTGAGCGCACCCTGACCGCCTGAATCTCAGAGGCGGACACCAGCGCCCCGCGGAGGTGTGAACGGGTTTCGATAGGATGCGTCCATGCGCGTGCTCGTGGTAACTCGTTGGTTCCCTGATTCGCATTCGGCTATGAGCGGCGTCTTCAACATGAGGGACTGTCGGCTCCTCGCCGAGGATCACGATGTGACGGTTCTGCATCTGGGTAGCTCCGATCCCGACGTCCGTCTCTCAGATTCGCTTCGGGTCGTCCGCGTCCCCTTCCGGACGAAGGACATCCGCCCGGGTGGCACGGTACGGCCTCTGTTGCGTCGGATGCTCGGCGAGGCCGACCTCCTGCACACGATGGCCTACCCGACGCTGACGGCATTCCTAGGGCTGCGGGTAGGTATCCCCTGGGTGCACACTGAGCACTACAGTCTTCTCATCGCGAAGGCGCCGAGTTGGCGCGCGGGTTTGCTCACGAGCGCTCCGATGCGTCGCCTGCTCCGGCGCCCAGATGAGGTGATCGCGGTCGGGCAGGAGCTGGCGGCCGCGATCCGCCGGAGTGGTGCCTCATCGGTGTCCGTGATCAGGAACGATGTCGCGCTGCCGGGTGTGGACGCACCGCTGCCCGACTCGCTCAACGCCTCATCGCCGATCCGGATGATCGCGACGGGCGGGCTCGTCGTCAACAAGGGTCCGGTGGAGGCGGTCCGGGTGACCGCGCTTCTCCGCGAGCGCGGCTATGATGTGTCTCTGACCTGGGCAGGCAACGGGCCGCTGCGTGAAGAGTCGGAACAGGTCGCGCGGGATCTCGGCATCGAGGGGGCTGTACGTTTCCTGGGGCACGTGGACACGTCCAAGATTCCGGAACTGCTGCGCGAGCATCAGCTCTTCCTCCTCCCCACCGCTTATGAGACGTTCGGCGTGTCGATCGCTGAGGCGATCGCTCAAGGGCTTCCTGTAGTGACGTCCGGTACCGGTGAGTACCAGTCGTTCCTGCCTCCGCGCGGATCTAGGATTGTGCGCGAACGCACACCCGAGGCGCTGGCGGACGGGGTGGAATCATTGATCCGCGACGAGGAGCGTCTATCCTCCGAGGAACTACGCACGTATGCGGCGTCGGAGTTCGGCGCCGAGACGCGCGGGGACGGATACCGGAAGGTCTATCGAAGGGCGGCCGACTCTGGCGGTCGCTGACCGGCCACGGACGTGTGCGTCTGGCGGTCCGTTACCTGGTCGATTTCGCCTGGTCTGCGCGGGGCGCGAACTGCGAAGCCGCATCGTCATCGGACTGGATCTGCTCGGGCGCCATGGCGGCGCCGCGCCGGGAACGGAGGTGGATGCCGATGGCCGCGCACGTCGCGAACCCCGCCCATTCGTGCGGGACGCCGACGAACGAGCTGTTCATCGTGAGGATCAGTGGGAGCGAGGCGAGCACGCACACGAGCGCCGAAGCGAGCGCACGCTCGGGCGCCCCCTTTTCATACCTGCTGTTGGCGCGGATCGACAGAGTGAAGAGAGCGACGGTGACCACGACGGCGAGGATCCCGAGCAGGACGCCGTACTGCGTGAAGAATTCGATCGCGCCGTTGTGCGGGTTGGTGATGTTGAACGTCAAGCGTGACGACCCCTCAGCCTTCGCAGTGACCGTGTATCCGCCAGGGCCCGAGCCGAGCGGATTCTGGGCCATCATGTCGAAGCCGTTTAGGATGAGGTTCCATCTCGTGAGCAGCGAACTGTCCGCCGGAATCTGGAGCCCGAGGAAGTCGATCTCGTAGCTGCCGCTGGCCTGGATCGGCGCGATGTCCCCTGCTGCAGAGCCCTGCTGGAACCGCAGGATAAGGATTGCACCGACCAGAGCGAACACGCACGCGATGGCTTGCGTGACGTGGGAGCGGAGACGGAGGATGATCCAGGTGGCGGGGGCGATGAACAGTGTGGCGAGCCCGAAGCGGCTGCTGGTCGCGAACATGAGGGGAACGGAGACCATCGCGGCGAAGAAGTAGATGAGGCGGAGCCATTTCCGCGTCGTCATCGCGGCGCCCGCGAGAAGTAGCGGAATGGTCAAGGCCAGGAACGCGGCGTAGTTGTTGGGGTTGTAGAACACGGTGACCACACCGAGCTTCGTTGCGTCGGGGTTGGCGTCCAGGTAGGTGGCACCGAAATGTCGGCCCGTCGTGATCTCGATCAGGGCGAAGAGCGACGTACACAACGACGCGATGAGCCAGCCGAGCAGCACAGCCCGGATCAGGTCCCTTGTGTGCGGCAGCGCGAGCATGCCCAGGGTGATGAACGCGCCACCAGACACCACGACGGCCTGAGCGAAGACGTACTGCACGTTGAAGCTGTTCACCACAGCCGCAAGGGAGATCGCGGCGACTGGTACGCAGAGGAGCACGATGAGCTGCCGTAGGCCGATGTGTTGCTGCTTCTGCAAGTGCAGGATCCCGTAGAGGAAGAACAGCGCGGAGAAGCCCGTGAAAGCGGAGACCGGACCGAGGTGCGGGAGGACCGGATTGAGCACGCTGACGGGGGTGACGAGCATGAGAAGCACCCGCCCGACTCGGGTCAACGGTCGCTGCGCAGTGATCTCGACACGAGAGCGGGCCGCGGTCGCGTTCATCGTTGTTGCCTGCGTTCGCCCTGATGGTTTTCCTTCGTCGGGGCAGGGCCGCGCCCAGTGCCGAGCTGTTCGATGAGCGATTCCATGATCGACTGCTTGTCCACAAAGGGTCGGGAGGCCTCGCGGACAGACTTGCGGCGACGATCCTCGAGCGCGTCGTGGAAGGCCATCATCCGCCCGATGCTGAATCCGCCGTCATCACAGACGTAGTAGGGGAATTCTCCGGGGAGGCCGGCATCGACATGGGTGGAGTACACCGGGAGTCCGGCCGCCAGGTACTGGCGGACCTTGAGCGTACTCGCCTGACGGAGACCGTTCCGGTCGAGGGCCAACGACGCGATCGCGACGCGTGCCTCTTTGAAGACGTCGAGCATCTCCGCGGACGAGAGGTTGCCGTGCACCACGACGAGGCCTCTCTCCGCGAGTGCCTCGATCTGAGCCTGCTGCTCGTCGTCGAGCGTCCCCACCAAGTCCACCACCACGGGCGGAGGCCCATCGTTGGCAGGCAGCGCTGCGAGCGCTTCGAGGAGCCGATCGAGGCCGTGCCAAGCGTAGAAGACGCTGCAGACGAAGACGGCGCGCAGCGGAGCAGAACCGGGGGAAGGCTCCTCAGCGATCTTGAAGCCTGCGATGTCGATCCCGTTCGGATAGGTCGCGACGATTTGAGCGCGCGGATAGCGCTCGGCTTCATACTGCGCGATCTCCTCCGTGACCCCGACAACCCCGCGAAGCCGACGGAACGCCCAGCGCTTGAGGCCTCCCTCAAGGAAGAGGGCGAGCGCCAGGCGGGGCCCCTTTGTGACGAGCGAGATCTCCTCGATCTCCTTGCTGTGGTGGATGGTGAGCAGATTGGGGATGAGCGGAGCCATCAGGGCTGCGAACGGGTCGGGAGAGATCGACCGCATCAGCACCATGTCATATTGAGAGCTGCGGCGCCAGATGTGCCACCAGGCATAGAGTTTGGCGAGCTGAAACCGTCGCGCCCAGATTGGGATACGAGGGCCGCCGTCGGTCCGCTCCGGAGTCGGCGTCAGAGTGTGCGTCTCCCAGATGACGCCCTTGAGCGATTGCGCCGCTGCGCGCTCGTACTCCAGTTGCGCACGCTGTCCGCTTCCCAGCTTGTGGAAGAGTCCGACGTGAAGAATTCTCATGTGGGGCGTTGCATCCTCGGTTGGCGGCATCGGGCGCATCCCATGAGAGGCCTCGAATGTCTGATGGTACGACCGATTCTAACGGGCGATGGCTGTGAACTGATGTGCCGTCTCCGCGAGAAGAAGCGACGTTTCAGTATGGCTGAGGCTGGTCATTCGGCTCGACCTGACGATATCCAACGGCGCAAACGGCGCGGCTGCGCTCAGCGGCCAAACGCATCCTCGATCGCGCCGACCGCACGTGCCGCAGCATGGCCGTCGCCGTACGGTGAGGCGTTTGTGGGGGCAGGGGGGGTGCGGGTCAGCGCGGCGGCGATCTCCTCCGCAGTGTTGGCGAGCACGTTCCAGCCGAGCTCCACGGTCTCGACCCACTCCGTCTCCCGGCGGACGGTCGTGCCCGGCACTCGAAGTAGAAATGCCTCCTTCTGCAAGCCACCGGAGTCGGTCACGATGCCGGCACTCGTACGCGCGGCCGCGATCAGCTCGGGGTATGGCAGAGGGTCGCGGGTCTGCAGAGCGCCGGCATCCAGAGAGATGCCGTGTTCGGCGGCTTTCGCGCGTACCCGTGGGTGGGCGAGGAGGATGACGGGTCGATCTGCGGCGGCCAGGGCGTCGACGATCTGACGCAGTCGATCGGGTGCGTCGGTGTTCTCCGCGCGATGGATGGTGGCGAGATAGTAGTTCCCCGGCTCCGCCTCACCAACCAGAGGATGCGGACCATTGCGTTGGGCGACGGCATCCCTGACCTGGTAGAGGACATCGGTCATGACGTCCCCGACGAGAACCGAGCGCGCGGCGAGTCCTTCGGCGGCGAGATGTCCCATCGCGACCTGTGTCGGCGCCAAGCAGAGGTCGGCCGCATGATCCGTGAGCACCCTGTTGTGCTCCTCCGGCATGTCCCGGTTGAAAGACCGCAGCCCGGCTTCGAGATGTGCGACGGGGAAGTGAAGCTTGGTCGCGCTGAGCGCTGCGGCAAGCGTCGAGTTGGTGTCCCCGTAAACGAGGACTGTGTCAGGTCGGAAGCGCTCCAGCACCTCGTCCATCTGAGCCAGGATGGCGCCGGTCTGGACACCGTGCGAGCCCGAGCCCACGCCGAGGTGGGCGTCCGGTGCCGGAATGTCCAGGTCGCGGAAGAATACGTCCGAGAGCATCGGGTCGTAGTGCTGACCGGTGTGCACGATCACGTGCTCGTGGCTGGCGTCGACGACCGCCTTCGCGATCGGGGCCAGTTTTACGAACTGGGGGCGGGCGCCTACGACGCTCATGATCCTCATGTCGAGAGTTTACGGTTGTCGACGGGCCCGAATTGCCAGCGATCAAGGGCTGCTCGCGGTGGCGGAGCTCCGGGGGGAGAAGACCTTGTTGATGATGAACTCGACGACGGCCGTTCTGTCCAGTGCGATTGACGCGAAGTGCTGCGTGCTCGCACCGCGTCCTGACCCGTGGCGGCCCGTCCTCCTGACGACTCGGTAGGGTAGCGGCGTGACAGACATTGGTGACCGCATCCTGATCTCGGTCCTCATGGCTGAGTACAACACCGACCCCGATCGGCTGCGAGCCGCGATCGGCTCGATCCTCGCCCAGACCGAGCGGCGGTTCGAGTTCGTCATCGTCGACGACGGTTCTCAGACCGACGTCCGCGGAATCGCGGCCGAATTCGACGACGATCGTCTTCGCGTGGTCGGCTACGGCGAGAACAGAGGCTTCGTGGCTGCGCTCAACTATGGCGTCGAGCAGGCCCGCGGCGAGTACATCGCACGTATGGACACCGACGACACGGTCGAGCCTGACTACCTCGAGTCGGTCTACGGCTGGATCTCGCAGCACCCGGAGTACGCGGTCGTGTCCGGTCAGGCGCGTGAGATCTCCTCGGATGGGCCTGGTCTGGTGCTGGGGCGCCCCGGCGAGCAGACCGCAAAGCTGGCGATGCGCGGATTCACGCCCATCCATGCCGCATCGATCATGCGGGTGAGTGCGGTCAAAGCTGCAGGGGGGTACCCACCGTACAGGAGGGCCGAAGACCTCGCCCTGTGGTGCGAGATGCTCCTGCGCGGCTATCGCCTCTACGTGATCCCTAAAGTCGTCTACCACTACAGGGTTGAGAAGGCCGACTTCGCGAAGCGGTCTTTGCGTCACCGCGGCGACGAGATTCGAGTGCGTCTGCGCTACTACCCGAAGCTCGGTGCTGGGCCACGAGAATACCTGCGCGTCGGGAAGTCGATTCTGAGCGGTCTCCTTCCGGTGTCCACGGTCCGAGCGATCCGGGGGCGGCTTCATCGACATGGCTGACCGATCGGATCAGCGTCCCTAGGATGAGAACTGTGGGTTCGGGAACATTCGAGTTGGACGCCGCGACGCAGCTTGCACATGCGCTCGCCGCGACCATCGCTCGGGGGCTGGGTGTGCGCGCCCTCAGTCTCAAGGGGCCGATCGCCGCGCACTATGCCTTGCGTCCCCCGCGCGCCTCGGCGGATGCCGACGTGCTGATCGAGCCCCAGCGCTTCGCCGAGTTCTGCGCGGCGCTCGAGAGTCGAGGGTGGCACACCCGCGTCGGTCGAGCGACACCGGCATTGCTCCCGCAGCATTCGATGACCTACATCCACTCGGACTGGCCATGCGACATCGACGTGCACTGGATGTTCCCGGGGTTCTTCGCCGATGCCGAGGATGTGTTCGATGTTCTTTGGTCTTCCCGTCTAGAGGTCTCTTTGGCACACTCTCCGGTGCAGGCACCGTCGAAGGCCGGCGCGACCGTAATCATGGCGCTGCATGCCGAGCGCGACCGTCGTTCTCCCAAGCACGCAGAAGAACACGAGCTGGTCCTGACGGCGCTGAACGAGACATTCACGGGAACCGAACGCGACGAGTTCGTGGAGATCGCTCGCGCGGGGAGAGCGGTCTGGACCTTGCGCGACTACTTCGATACGGCCGATCTCAGTCCAGTGGTCGTCGATGCCGACGTCGAACAGCAGCGTCAGTGGGAGCTCTTCTCAAGCTGTGTGGACGACGCTTCAAGTGTTGCCTGGTGGCGGCACGTGCGCGCCGCGTCTTGGGCACAGAAGCCCGGCTGGATTCTTAGGGCGATCTGGGTCTCACGCAAGGACATGCCACGGAACGATCCCGAGGAAGTCCCTTCGCGACGCGACATGTGGAAGTACCAGGCGCATCGATGGCGTCGCGGCGCGGGCGCGACGCTGAGGTACTTTTCCAACAAGCGGTGACGCGCGCAAGCGCAGGCTCGGCATCGGACGCGGCGGCGCGAGGGCTCAAGAGGCACCGATAGCATGGCTCCATGCGCATTGCCGTCGTGGCCTTGGGGAAAATTGGCCTACCACTCGCTGTCCAGTTCGCTACGTCGGGACATGACGTGATCGGGGTCGACGTCAACCAGAAGGCCGTCGACACGATCAACGCGGGGCGGGAGCCATTTCCCGGCGAGGCGCACCTGCAGGAGAAGCTTGCCGAACTGATCCCGTCGGGTCGCCTCCGTGCGACCACCGACTACGCCGAGGCGATTCCCGGTGCTGACGCAGTCGTTCTGGTCGCCCCGGTCTTCGTGAACGACGAGACCTGGGAACCCGACTTCAAATACATGGATGCGGCGACGGCGTCACTTGCGGAGCACCTTACGGCGGGCACGCTCGTCTCGTATGAGACGACTCTGCCGGTCGGCACGACACGCAACCGCTGGAAGCCCATGCTCGAGGCAGGTTCCGGATTGACGGAGGGCGTCGACTTCCACCTCGCCTATTCCCCCGAGCGGGTGCTCACCGGGCGCGTGTTCGAGGACCTGCGCAAGTACCCGAAGCTGATCGGCGCGCTCTCGCCGGAGGGTACTCGGCGTGCACGCGAGTTCTACGAGGCGGTGCTCCAGTTCGACGAGCGTTCCGATCTGCCGCGCCCCAACGGGGTGTGGGATCTCGGGACGACGGAAGCGTCCGAGATGGCGAAGCTCGCCGAGACGACCTATCGCGACGTGAACATCGGCCTCGCGAACCAGTTTGGCCTCTTCGCCGCAGCCAACGGGATCGACGTCTACAAGGTGATCGAGGCATGCAACTCGCAGCCGTACAGCCATATCCACCGTCCCGGCATCGCCGTGGGCGGACACTGCATTCCCGTGTACCCACGCCTGTACCTGTCCACCGACCCTGATGCAGACATCATTCGCGCGTCTAGGCAGCTCAATGCATCGATGCCAGAGCGGCTCATCGCGCAGGCCGAGACGCTACTGGGGTCTCTGTCGGGCCTGACCGCGGTCGTGCTGGGCGCGGCGTACCGTGGCGGCGTGAAGGAGACGGCGTTCTCCGGAGTGTTCCCGACGGTGAAAGCCCTGAGTCAGCGCGGCGCCGACGTCCGCGTGCACGATCCGCTGTACACGGAGGACGAGCTGCGCGCACTCGGTCTCGAGCCGTTCGCGATCGGTGAGGCGGCGGATGTCGCCGTCCTGCAGACCGACCACGCCGAATATCGCACCCTGTCGCCGACTCAGATCCCCGGTGTGAAGCTGCTCGTTGACGGGCGTGCGGCGAGCGACGCCGCGCTCTGGGCCGGCACGCCTCGGATCGTCGTCGGTTCCGCCTGAATTTCCGGCATTTCATCAAAACGGGGGGTGCTGCAGCATGACCGAAAGAGCTGACGTGCGGATCGTCGAGTCCGCCGACGTATCCGATGACGCGGAGATCGGGGCGGGGTCATCCATCTGGCACCTCGCCCAGGTGCGGGAACAGGCCCGTCTGGGCGAGAACTGCATCATCGGCAGAGGCGCTTATGTCGGCACGGGCGTCGTCATGGGCGACAACTGCAAGGTGCAGAACTACGCGCTCGTCTACGAACCGGCACGTCTCGCCGACGGTGTCTTCATCGGCCCTGCCGTCGTCCTCACCAACGACACCTACCCGCGGGCGATCAATGCCGACGGATCTCTTAAGAGCGCTCACGACTGGGAACCGGTCGGCGTGACGATCGAAAGAGGCGCGGCCATCGGAGCACGAGCCACGTGCGTCGCCCCGGTGACGATCGGCGCGTGGGCGACCGTGGCCGCGGGCGCGGTCGTCGTCAAGGACGTCCCCGACTATGCACTCGTCGCGGGGGTCCCTGCGAAGCGCATCGGCTGGGTCGGGGAGGCCGGCGTGCCACTGACCGCCGGCGATGAGGCGGGCACCTGGATCTGTCCCCAGAACGGAACGACTTACCGCGAGCAGAACGACACCCTGACAAAGGAGAACGCGTGAGCGACTTCATTCCCCCCGCCAAGCCGATCATCGGCGACGACGAGCGAGAAGCCGTCGATCGAGTGCTGCGCAGCGGCATGATCGCGCAAGGGCCTGAGGTCGCCGCCTTCGAGGCTGAGTTCTCCGCGCACTTCGTGCAGGGGCGTCCCGCCGTCGCGGTGAACTCCGGCACCGCGGGCCTGCACCTGGGGCTGCTCGCTGCAGGCGTGGGCCCGGGCGACGAGGTCATCGTGCCCTCGTTCACGTTCGCCGCGACCGGCAATTCGGTTGCGCTCACCGGCGCGACTCCCGTGTTCGTCGACATCGAACCGGACACCTTCACGTTGGACCCCGATGCGGTCGCCGCCGCGGTCACGTCGAAGACTCGCGGTGTGCTGCCGGTGCACCTCTACGGTCACCCCGCGCGCATGCGTGAGCTGGAGGCGCTTGCCGCCGCGACAGGTATCGCCCTCTACGAGGACGCGGCACAGGCGCACGGCGCCGCGCTGGACGGACGTCCTGTCGGTACGTTCGGCGAGTTCGCAATGTTCAGCCTGTATCCGACCAAGAACATGACCAGTGGCGAGGGCGGGATGGTCTCGACCGCGACGGACGAGATCGCGCGCACGGTCAAGCTGCTGCGGAATCAGGGTATGGAGCGCCAGTATGAGAACGAGGTCATCGGCTTCAACGCGCGCATGACCGACATCCACGCGGCAATCGGCCGTGTGCAGCTCACGAAGATCGACGCGTGGACGAAGACGCGACAGGACAACGCGGTGTTCCTCGATGCGAACCTCCGCGGTGTGGTCGTCCCCCCGGTCGCCGATGGCGCGGTGCACGTCTACCACCAGTACACCGTCCGTGTTCCGGAGGACCGGGACGGCTTCGTGAGGGCACTCAAGGAGGAGCACGGCGTGGGCGCGGGCGTCTACTACCCGATCCCGAACCATCGCCTGCCGTCGCTGACGCGCTTCGCGCCCGGCGTCGAGCTGCCGGAGACGGAGCGAGCAGCACGCGAGGTCGTCTCGTTGCCCGTGCACCCGTCGCTGTCCCAGAACGACCTCGAGCGCATCGTGGCCGCGGTGAACATCGTCGCAGGGGCGGGAGCCTGATGGCCCTCCGCGCCGGTCTGCTCGGCGTCGGCATGATGGGGCGCCACCATGCTCGCGTGTTGCGTGAGCTCGAGGGCGTCGAGCTCGTCGCGATCGCGGATCCGGGCGGGGATCCGCACGGTGTCGCCGGCGACCTGGAAATCCTGCCCGACATCGATGCTCTGATCGGCGCAGGTCTCGACACCGCCGTCGTCGCGGTGCCGACGCGATTCCACGAGGAGGCGGCGCTCAAGCTCGCCGCGGCCGGAGTGCACACTCTCGTCGAGAAGCCGATCGCGCACAGCCTCGATGCGGGACGTCGGATGGTCGAGGTCTTCTCGGAGGCCGGCCTGGTCGGTGCAGTCGGACACATCGAGCGCTTCAACCCAGCGTTGCAGGAGCTTCGCCGCCGACTCGAGGCGGGCGAGCTGGGCGCCGTCTACCAGGTGACCACGCGGCGTCAGGGACCTTTCCCGTCCCGGATAGCGGACGTCGGCGTCGCAAAGGACCTGGCCTCGCACGACGTGGACCTGACGGCCTGGGTCGTCCAGTCCGACTATGAGCGCGTGTTCGCACAGACCGCGTTCAAGAGTGGCCGTGAGCACGAGGACATGATCACGATCACAGGACGCACGGAGAGCGGCGTGATCGTGAACAACATCGTGAACTGGCTGAGCCCGATGAAGGAGCGAGTGACGGTCGTCACGGGGGAGAAGGGGGCGTTCGTCGCCGACACTGCGACCGGCGACCTGACGTTCTTCGCGAACGGCACGATCCCTCTCGAGTGGGAGTCGGTGTCGAGCTTCCGTGGGGTCTCGGAAGGAGACGTCATCCGATATGCATTCGCCAAGCGCGAGCCGCTCCGCGTAGAGCACGAGGCGTTCCGGGATGCGGTCCTGGGCGAGCCTTCGGACGTGGTGACGATGGAGCAGGGGCTGCGAACGCTCACCGTCGTCGAGGCTGCGCTGGAATCGGCCCTGCTCATGGAGGCCGTCAAGATCGGCTAGGCCTTTGGCTGTGAATGTGCAGGCGAAGGCGCGCTGCCGGTGATGGTTGGATGGACCTATGAGCAGCACGCCCCCCTCGCGCCGCGAGATCCGCGATCGCCAGGCGGAACGTCTCGAGTCCCGGCCCCGGCGCCGTCGGATTTGGCCCTGGATCGTGGGCGGCGTGTTGCTTCTGCTCATCGTGCTGGCCGTGGCCGGCGGGATCATCGGCAAGCAGGTCTACGACAAGGCGATGTCCGCCCGTGGCCACCTCGAGGCCGCGATGACCGGCGTGCAGCAGGTGCAGAAGTCGGTGCTCGCCGGAGACCTCGACGCGGCGGCGAAGAGCTCCGGCGTGGTTTCGGCCCAGACGGCCGCGGCTGTCGCCGCGACCAAGGGCTGGCAGTGGCACTTCGCCGAGAAGCTTCCCGTCGTCGGATCCAATCTCTCGGCGGTCCGCGCTGTCGCCGAGGTGACTGACGGCCTGGCGACCGATGTCGTGCGGCCGGCGGCGAGCGTGAAGCTGAGCGATCTGAATATCGCCAACGGGCGTATCGATCCTGCCGCCATCACCGGGCTCGCGAAGACGTTCGACTCTGTCGATGCCGGCATCCAGAGGGCGACTGCTGATCTTCGCAAGGTCGACAAGGCACAGCTCGTCGGTCCTGTCGCCGACGGGGTGAGCAAGCTCGACTCTGAACTGACGAAGTTGCGGCCGACGACGCAGACGGCGCGCGAGGTGCTGGGCGTCCTGCCGGACGCGCTCGGCGCGAAGGGCCCCCGCACGTACCTGCTGATGTTCCAGGGGAACTCGGAGGCGCGAAGCCTCGGCGGCAATGCAGCGCAATTCCTGCCGATCACCGTCGACAACGGAACGATCACCCCGGGTGCGGTCGTGAGCAGCGCGGACTTCAGGCAGCAGGGGCGCCCGGATCCGGTCGCCGAACTGGACCCTCAGGCCGTCAACATCTTCGGCGACAAGATCGGCCGCTACACGCCCGACTTCACGATGGTGCCGAACCTCCCCGACGCGGCTCGGATCCTGCGCGCGTGGTGGGCGAGCGACATCGGGACGAACATCGACGCGGTGCTGTCGATCGACCCGGTCACGCTCTCGTACATCCTGGACGCGACCGGTCCCGTGACGCTCGCGACCGGTGATCAGCTGAACGCGCAGAACGCGGTGCCGCTGCTGCTCAACGAGGTGTATTTCAAGTATCCGAACGGACCGGAACAGGATGCGTTCTTCGCGTCGGCGGCGGACACGATCTTCGCGGCCGTGACGTCGGGCAAGGCTTCACCGGTGAAGCTCGTCCAGGCGCTGTTCCGTGCCGCTGACGAAGGGCGGCTGCTGTATCTCAGCACCGATCCGCAACAGACACAGCTGGTGGACAACTCACGGATGAGCGGAATCATGCCGGCGGACGACAAAGAGCAGAGTGTTCTCGGCGTTTATCTGAACGACAACACGGGGTCGAAGAAGAGCTACTACCTGGACATGAAGATCGATGCGTGCCGCACGGATCAGACTGTCAAGAGCACGATGACGCTCACCTCGAGTCTGACAGAGCAGGCTGCTGCTGGCCTGCCACCCTACATTAAGGGCCCCTACTTCGCCCCGGGTGACATCAGCAGCTATGTCGTGTTCTATGGACCCGCCGGTGGCTCGCTTAAGAGCATCACCGTCGACGGGCAACCGGTCACGCCGATGAGTCAGGGTGAGCACCTCGGCCGCCCTGCCGCGAAGATCGAGGTGCTGAGCCACTACGCCGACACTCACACCGTGAACGTCGAGTTCACCGCACCGGGACCGGGCGGGCCGCTCAAGGTCTGGACGACGCCGATGTCGCGAGCCACGCCGACGACCGTCGAGCCGATTTGCAAATAGCGTCGGAGAGCGAACCCTCGGGATCCGGTGTAGTCAGTTGAACGCGCGCACGGCCACCGCGCCTGCAGCCGTGCCCAGGGTGTTGGCGATCACGTCGGAGAGCGTGGAGTAACGACTCGGGATGGCCAGCTGCACGAGTTCGATGACCACGCTGGCGCCGCATCCCATGGCGACGATGACCCACACAGGTGTCCGGCGCCAGCCCAGGGCGAGGAACACGCCCAGCGGCACGAACATGGCGATGTTCGCCGCGAACTCGAACACGGCATAGGCGGCCTCCAACGGGATGCCCCAAGCTGCGACCAGGCGGGCGAGTACGGCGACGATACCGGTCACCTTGACGGCGTCTTCTGCGGGCAGCCACGTGAGGAGCAGCACCGCGATCGCGTAGGGCACGAGCAGGATCCGCGCCGTGAGAGCGATGCGTCGAGATGGGGGCGGTGTCCGAGTCATCGACAGAGGTTCAGGCGGCACCTCAGAAGGATAGGTGCTCTGGGGCTCCACACCTCTACGAACTCCCGAAGCTCGGGTGCGAACCGAGCAGGGCCAAGCCGCTCATTCAGGATTCGCGAGTCGAATGGGTCGAGCTGCAGGAAGCGAACGTGGGTTCATGGTTGGCCGGACTCGGCACAGAATCCAGACCGCGGAATATCGCGGGCGCCCTCAGGCCCCGTCAGCCCGTGCGAACCTGCGGGAGCGTCGCCGGGATGCGTCGATGAGCTCGACGATGAGGAGCCCGATGGCGGCGCCCGCAGTGTTGGACAGGATGTCGAGCACGGAGTCGCTGCGGGACATCAGAAAGAGGCCCTGAACGGTCTCGATGGTCACGGTGGTGACGAAACCGATCGGGAGCACGAGATATCTGCGTCGTGGGAGGAACACGGCCAGGAAGATGCCGAACGGCACGAACATCGCGATGTTCGCGATGAACTCGGCGCGGACGAGGGTGAGCCCCGGGATCACCGCTCCGATTCTGTGGATCAGCGGATCGAACGCGGAGAGGAACGGATACGGCGAGAAGACGATGATCGCGACGACGACGCCGTAGAAGAGAGCCCAGGTGGTCAGCCGGCGCCAGAACGGCGCCGTAGACGACGGAGAATCGCTCACGTCTTCATCCCCAAAGATGCTCGCGTGACAGAACGTCCATTGTGACAGAACGGCCGCACAGGATTCCTGTGCGGCCGTTCTGGATGGTGCGGATGTCAGAGCGCGAGTCGCTCGCGCACGACCTCGGCGAGCTGATGAGCGTACTCGTGGGCGGACACCTCGTCGGCGGCCTCCACCATCACGCGCACGAGCTGCTCGGTGCCCGAGGGGCGCAGCAGCACGCGGCCGGTGTCGCCGAGCTCGGCCTCCACCGCCTGCACGGCCTTCTGCAGGTGCTCGTCGTCGGTCCGGGTACGGTCGACGCCCTTGACGTTCACGAGCTTCTGCGGATACACGGTCATGATCGCGGCGAGCTCGGCCAGCGACTTCTTCTGGCGGGCCATCTCGGCCACCAGGTGCAGACCGGTGAGCACGCCGTCGCCGGTGGTGGCGAAGTCGCTCATGATGACGTGCCCCGACTGCTCGCCGCCCAGCGAGTACCCGCCGGCGTTCATGTCCTCGAGCACATAGCGGTCGCCGACAGCTGTCTGGCGCACGGTGATGCCGTGCTCGCGCATCGCGACGTGCAGGCCCAGGTTGCTCATGACGGTGGCGACGAGGGTGTTCTCGACCAGGCGGCCGCGGTCCTTCATGGCGACCGCGAGGATCGCCATGATCTGGTCGCCGTCGACGATGTGGCCGTCGGCGTCGACCGCGAGGCAGCGGTCGGCGTCGCCGTCGTGCGCGATGCCGACGTCGGCGCCGACGCGGATGACCTCGGCGGCCAGCTTGTCGAGATGCGTGGATCCGACGCCGTCGTTGATGTTGATCCCGTCAGGATCCGCACCGATCACGGTCACTCTCGCGCCGGCGTTGCGGAAAACTTCGGGCGAGGCGCCCGAGGCTGCGCCGTTGGCGCAGTCGAGCACCACGTGGATGCCGTCGAGACGATGCGGCAGCGACGCCAGCAGGTGCATGACGTAGCGGTCCTCGGCATCGGAGAAGCGCTGCACGCGACCGACGTCGGCGCCGGTGGGGCGCAGCTTCTCGCCGGCCATGGCCTCTTCGATGCGCTGCTCGACGAGGTCGGGCAGCTTCACTCCGCCGCGGGCGAAGATCTTGATGCCGTTGTCGGGCGCGGGATTGTGCGACGCCGAGATCATTACGCCGAAGTCGGCGTCGATGTCGGCGATGAGGAACGCCGCGGCCGGGGTCGGCAACGTGCCCGCATCCAGCACGTCCACCCCGGAGGAGGCGAGACCCGCCTCGACGGCGGCGCTGAGGAAGTGACCCGAGATGCGCGGATCCCGGGCGACCACAGCGGTGAGACGTTTGCCGGCGGCCTTGCGAGCCTCGGCAATACGGCCCTGGCCCAGGACGACAGCTGTCGCCTGGGCCAGGGTGAGCGCGATATCGGCGGTGAGGGGGCCGTTGGCCAGCCCCCGCACCCCGTCCGTACCGAACAGAGCCATAGAGGACTGTAGGTTTAGCGCTTCGAGTACTGAGGCGCCTTGCGGGCCTTCTTGAGACCAGCCTTCTTGCGCTCCTTGACGCGAGCGTCGCGGGAGAGGAAGCCGGCCTTCTTCAGGGTCGGACGGTTGTTCTCGGCGTCGATCTCGTTCAGCGCGCGAGCGATACCCAGGCGCAGGGCGCCGGCCTGGCCCGAGGGGCCACCGCCGGAGATGCGGGCGATCACGTCGTACGAGCCCGCGAGGTTCAGCACCGTGAACGGGTCGTTGATCAGCTGCTGGTGCAGCTTGTTCGGGAAGTAGTCCTCGATGGTGCGGCCGTTCACCGTGATGGTGCCGGCGCCGGGGACGAGGCGCACGCGGGCGATGGCCTGCTTGCGACGGCCCACGGCAGCGCCGGGGACGTTGAGAACGGGGCGCGGAGCGGTCTCGACGGCGGCGGCCTCAGGGGTCTCCGTCGAGAAGTTCTGCGGGAAGTCGGTGGTTTCGATGTCAGCCACGAGTATGTCCTTATTCGTAACGGCGCTTACTGGGCGACCTGGTCGAGGGTGTACGTCTTGGGCTGCTGAGCGGCGTGCGGGTGCTCGGAGCCCGTGTAGACCTTGAGCTTCGTCAGCTGCTGGCGGCCGAGGCTGTTCTTCGGGAGCATGCCGCGGATGGCCTTCTCCACGGCGCGGACCGGGTTCTTCTCGAGCAGCTCGGAGTAGGCGACGGCCTTGAGTCCGCCCGGGTAACCCGAGTGGCGGTAGGCGATCTTCTTCTGGAGCTTCTGACCGGTGAGCGCGACCTTGTCGGCGTTCACGATGATGACGAAGTCACCCGAGTCGAGGTGGTTGACGAAGGTGGCCTTGTGCTTGCCGCGCAGGAGCGCTGCGGCGTGCGAGGCGAGGCGGCCGAGAACGACGTCGGTGGCGTCGATGACGACCCAGTCACGCTGGATCTCGCCGGCCTTCGGAGTGTAAGTGCGCGTCACAATAGTGCTGCTTTCTTGATCGAACGGAGAGGTTCGTGAATCCCACTCCGGGGTGGTTCTCCCGCCCGCTCCCTGAGCCTGTCGAAGGGCCCGGGAAGCGGATGAGGTGAACACGCCAGTGGAGGGCTCACGTTCGCGGGTGCGACCAGCAGTGATCGCACACCAAAGAGAAAGCTTACGGCATGGACGCTCGAGGCCCAAATCCCGGGTCGTGCAGCCGCTAGCATGACCGCATGGGGCAGGGCACGGGGATCGTCGGCGGCGGGATCGTCGGAGTGGCGCTCGCCCGAGCGCTCGCACTCCGCGGCGACGACGTCACGGTGCTCGAGAAGGAGAACCGTCTCGCCGCGCACCAGACCGGGCACAACTCGGGGGTGGTGCACGCGGGCCTGTACTACGCGCCCGGCTCTTTGAAGGCGACCCTGTGCGCCGAAGGCCGTGGCCAGATCCGCGACTTCTGCGCAGAGAAGCGGCTGCCCTACCGCGAGGTCGGCAAGCTCGTCGTCGCCGTGGATGAGAGTGAGCGCGGTGCGCTGGATGAGATCGAACGGCGGGCGACCTCGAACGGTGTGCCCGACCTGGAACGCATCGACGACGCCGCCCGGATCGCCGAGATCGAACCGCATGTGCAGGGCGTCTCCGCCGTGCACTCGCCGCACACGGCCGTGGTCGACTACGCCTCGATCACCGAGGCGATGGCGCAGGATGTTCGTGCCTGCGGAGGGCGGATCCTGCTCGGCCACGAGGTGACTGCGATGCGGGAGCAGGGCGGGAAGGTGTACGTGCGCACCGCAGCGTCGGAGCACGCCTTCGAACGCGTCGTCGTGTGCGCCGGGCTGCAGTCGGACGTGGTGGCGCGCTTCGTCGGTGCGGACGCGTCACCCCGGATCCTGCCGTTCCGCGGCGAGTACTGGGCGCTGCGCCCGCAGCGGGCAGGGTTGGTGCGCGGGATGATCTATCCGGTGCCGGATCCGCGGTTCCCCTTCCTCGGCGTGCATTTCACCCGCGGCGTCTACGACGACGTGCACGTCGGCCCCAACGCGGTGCCCGCGCTCGCTCGTGAAGGCTACAGCTGGCTGCACTGGTCGGCGGCCGACACCTGGGGTTCGCTGAGGTGGCCAGGCGCGTGGCCGCTCGCGAGACAGCACTGGCGCATGGGAGCGGACGAGATCAGCGGATCCCTGCTGAAGCCGCGGTACTTCCGCAAGGCGCAGCGCTTCATCCCCGAGCTGCGGATGGCGGATCTGCGCCGCACGTCCGCGGCGGGGGTTCGGGCCCAGGCCTGGGGGCGCGGGGGAGAGCTGCTGGACGACTTCGCGATCGATCAGGTCGGATCCGTGACGCTGCTGCGCAACGCGCCTTCGCCTGCGGCCACGAGCTCGCTCGCCATCGCCGACCATCTGATCCGGCACCACCTCAGCTGATGAGCTGCAGCGCCCCGTCCTGCTCGCGGTAGCGCTCGCCGCTCTGGGGACATGCCCAGTCCTCGCCGTCTTGCACGAGCGGCCGCCCCGCCCGCCCGACCCAGCCGATCCGGCGGGCCGGAACGCCGACCATGAGCGCATGGGCGGGGACGTCCTTGGTGACCACGGCTCCGGCGGCGATCAGCGCCCACGCGCCGATCGTCAGAGGAGCGATACACACCGCGCGGGCGCCGATCGACGCACCGTCGCCGATGACCACGCCGACCGCGTGCCAGTCGTCGCCCGATTTCAGCGAGCCGTCGAGATTCACCGCCCGGGGGAATTCGTCATTGGTGAGCACCGCGGCCGGCCCGATGAACACACCATCACCCAGTCGCGCCGGCTCATAGACGAGGGCGTAGTTCTGCAGCTTGCAGTTGTTCCCGATGATGACGTCCGGTCCGACGTAGGCGCCCCGGCCGATGTTGCAGTCGGCACCGAGCCGAGCCCCTTCGCGCACCTGAGCGAGATGCCAGATCCGCGTCCCTGCGCCGATGATCGCGCGCGGGTCGACATCGGCGGTGGTCGCGATGAGAGCCGGGCCGTCGTCGGTCATGGCCGGCCCAGTCCTCGATAGCGCCACCCGGCGGCTCGCCACAGGGCGGCGTCGAGGCAGTTGCGCCCATCGATCACGATCCTGCCGTCGGTGAGGGCGGCGACGTCCTCCGGTGACATCTGGCGGCGGTACTCGTCCCATTCGGTGACGACGACGAGTACGTCCGCATCGCGCAGGGCCTCGTCCCGCGACGTCGTGTAGGTGAGCTGCGGATGCAGCGCGCGCGCATTCGGAACAGCCTGCGGATCCGTCACGATGACGCTGGCGCCGAGGCCGTGCAGCCGCACGGCCACGTCGAGCGCGGGCGAGTCGCGCACGTCATCACTGAATGGCTTGAACGCCGCCCCCAGTACCGCAACCCGGCTGCCGACCACGGATCCGCCGGTCTCCTCCAGAACGAGCTGCACGGCGCGCTCGCGGCGGCGCAGGTTGATCGCGTCGACCTCGCGCAGGAACGCGACGGAGTCGCGCAGTCCGAGCTCTTCGGCGCGGGCCGCGAACGCGCGGATGTCCTTCGGGAGGCAGCCTCCGCCGAACCCGATCCCCGCGCCCAGGAAGCGGCGGCCGATGCGAGTGTCGTGACCGAGCGCGTCGGCGAGCTGGGTGACGTCCGCCCCGGTCGCCTCGGCGATCTCCGCCATCGCATTGATGAACGAGATCTTGGTGGCGAGGAAGGCGTTCGCGGAGACCTTGACGAGCTCGGCCGTCGCATAGTCCGTGACGATGTAGGGGGTGTCGGCGGCCAGCGCGGGGTGGTACACGCGGCGCAGCACGTCGGCCGCACGCTCGCCGGCCGGTCCGCTCGGCACGCCGACCACGATCCGGTCCGGCTCGACCGTGTCCTGTACCGCCCAGCCTTCGCGGAGGAACTCCGGGTTCCACACCAGCGTCGCGCCGGCGGAATGCACGTCGCCGGCGAGGTCGGCGGCGGTGCCCACCGGGACCGTGGACTTGCCGGCGACGATGTCGCCGCTGCGCAGGTGCGGTCGCAATGACGCGAAGACCGCGTGCACGAACCGCAGGTCGGCGCCGTGCGCCCCCGGCAGCTGCGGCGTGCCCACCGTCACGAAGTGCACGTCGCAGCCGGCCGCATCGGCGATGTCCGTGGAGAAGCGCAGCGCTCCGGATCCGACCGCGTTTACGAGCAGCTCGGGAAGCCCCGGCTCGAAGATCGGTGCGCGCCCCTGTGCGAGGGCCTCGATCTTGTGGATGTCGACATCGATGCCGATCACCTCGTGGCCGATGGACGCCATAGCGGCGGCGTGCACGGCCCCCAGATAACCGCATCCGATGACCGAGATCCTCATCCGGCTTCCCTCCCCAACGACCTGGCGGCCCTCGCGTGCCTGGCTGCGCTCGGCGGGTTTCGAACGGGTTGCAGCTGTTCCCGAAGTTGAGTCTGTCGCAAACCGCGGTCTTGGCGCTAGACTCGCACCGCGAGGACCCGATATCCCGGTTCATTGTTCATCGAATCGGTACTCGGGCTTCACACGAAGATCATCATCCGTTTGGGGCGGATGACCTTCGTGCAACTGGGAACTGGGGAGATGGACACAACTGGGGACGCGCGTACCCGTACGCGCCGGCGTGCATGGCGCGCCTTCGCAATCGTCGCGACACTGACGGTCTTCGTGAGCGCGCTGATCGGCGTGGAAGCGCCGCCGGCGACGGCAGCGGGCAGCTCCTGCGGAGCCACGATCAATCCGATCGTCTGCGAGAACTCGAAGCCGGGCACCGATCCCAACGTGTGGGACATCGACGGCGCAGGGGATCCGAGCATCCAGGGCTTCGCCACCGACATCAGCGTGAACGCGGGCAGCCGGATCGACTTCAAGATCGACAGCACCGCCAAGGCGTACACGGTCGACATCTATCGCACCGGCTGGTACCAGGGCCTCGGCGCCCGATTCATCCAGAACGTCCCGGTCACCGCGACGCTGCCGCAGAAGCAGCCGCAGTGCATCTCCGACGTGAGCACCGAACTCTACGACTGCGGCACCTGGGGAGTCTCCTCTTCCTGGACCGTGCCGTCCACAGCCGTCTCGGGCGTCTACATCGCTCTGCTCACGCGCAAGGACACAGGGGGTCAGAGCCACATCATCTTCGTCGTCCGCAACGACGGCAACCATTCCGATGTGGTGTTCCAGACCTCGGATCCGACCTGGCAGGCCTACAACACCTATGGCGGGTCCGACTTCTACCAGGGCGCCGCGAACGGCCGCGCCTACAAAATCAGCTACAACCGGCCGATCGCCACGCGGGGCTGGCAGGGCGGCCGTGACTTCTACTTCTCCAGCGAATACGCCTCGGTGCGCTTCTTGGAGCGCAACGGCTACGACGTCAGTTATCTGGCGGGAATCGACTCCGACCGCCGTGGCTCCGAGCTGCGAAATCACAAGGTGTTCCTCTCCGTCGGGCACGACGAGTACTGGTCGGGCGGGCAGCGCGCGAACGTGCAGGCTGCCCGTGATGCCGGCGTGAACCTGCAGTTCCTCTCCGGCAACGAGATGTACTGGCACACCCGCTATGAGGCGTCGGTGGACGGATCCAATACTCCGTACCGCACACTCGTGTCGTACAAGGAGACCTGGTCGAACGCGAAGATCGATCCGACCCCCACATGGACGGGAACCTGGAGGGATCCACGGTTCGCGACCGCCGCGAACGGCGGCACACTGCCGGAGAACGGCCTCACCGGCACGATGTACATGAGCAACAACACGGATCTGGCGATCACCGTGTCGCAGGCCGAGGGCAAGACGCGGCTGTGGCGCAACACGAGCCTCGCCTCCCTCGCCTCCGGCGCCACGCAAGCCCTTGCGGCGCACACGGTCGGATACGAGTCGGACGAGGACGTCGACAACGGATTCAGGCCCGCGGGGCTCGTGGACCTCTCCACGACGACGGGAGCCACACCGCAATACCTCACCGACTACGGAAACGTCGTCGTGCCCGGCACCACGACGCATCACGTGACCCTCTATCGCGCGGCCAGCGGTGCCCTCGTGTTCGGCGCCGGCACCGTGCAATGGGGCTGGGGGCTGGATCAGACGCACGATGGCGCCGGTGCACCCGCCGACGTGCGGATGCAGCAGGCGCAGGTCAATCTGCTGGCCGACATGGGCGCGCAGCCCTCGACGCGGATGAGCGGTCTGGTCGCGGCGACCGCGAGCGGCGACACCACCGCCCCGACGACCACGGTCACCAGCCCGGCGGCGGGAGCCACCGTCGCGGGAGGCACGAAGGTCACGGTGACCGGAACCGCGTCGGACGTCGGTGGCGTCGTAGCCGGAGTCGAAGTGTCGACCGACAGCGGGAGCACCTGGCACAAGGCCACGGGCACCACGTCGTGGAGCTACAGCTACTACCAGCAGGGTGCAGGCGCCGCGCAGATCCGCGCCCGTGCGATCGACGACAGCGCCAACTTCTCCGCTACAGGCACCAGCCTCTCGATCACGGTCAAAGCGCCCTATAGCGCCATCGGCAATGCCGTGCCGATCACGCCCAGCGCCAACGACAGCGGTGCCGTGGAACTCGGCCTGCAGTTCATTCCGACCAGCGACGGCTTCGTCAACGGCGTGCGGTTCTACAAGGGCTCCACCAACACCGGAACCCACGTCGGATCGCTGTGGAGTGCGACCGGGCAGAAGCTCGCCTCGGTCACGTTCGCCGGCGAAACGGCGACGGGGTGGCAGAGTGCGCTGTTCTCGGCGCCGGTCGCGGTGATCGCAGGCCAGAAGTACACCGTCTCTTACACAGCGCCGAAGGGCGGCTACTCCGCGGACGCGCTGTACTGGCCGTATCACGCCACTGCGAGCACACCGGTCTCTGTCGCGTCCGGTGTCGGCGCCGCGGCCCCCGGAGTCTTCGGCACCGCCGGCACGATGCCGACCTCGACCTGGTACGAGACGAACTACTACGTCGATGTGCTGTTCGACAAGGTCGACAACTCGCCGCTGCGGATCCTCGCTGCGACGCCGTTGCAGGGATCGTCCAGCAACTCGACGACAGATCCGCTCACGATCACCTTCTCGCGCGCGCTGCTCGCCTCGAGTCTGGCCGTCACCGTGAAGACGAGTGCCGGCGCGAGCGTCGCCGGCACGACGGCCTACGACGCGACCGCGAAGAAGGCGACGTTCACCCCCTCCGCCGCACTCGATGCGGCCACCACCTACACGGTGACGGTGGCCGCAACCGATGCGAACGGGGTCGGTCTCGCCGCAGGCACCGGCACCTGGACCTTCGCGACCGCTGCCGCCACGCTGCCGGACGGCACGTGCCCGTGCTCGCTGTTCACCGATGGGAGCAAGCCCGATCTGGCGTCGGCCGCCGACACCGCAGCGGTCACCCTCGGGGTGAGGTTCTCCAGCTCGGCTGCGGGCACGGTCACGGCGCTGCGCTTCTACAGGGGCACCGCGAACACCGGCACGCACACCGGGACGCTGTGGAGCGCGACGGGCACCGCCCTGGCCACGGTGACTTTCTCCGGCGAATCCACCCAGGGGTGGCAGGTGGCAACGCTGTCGACGCCGGTCGCGATCACAGCGGGCACCATCTATGTCGTGTCGTACACGGCGCCCGCGGGCGGGTACTCCGTGTCCGCAGGGCGCTTCTCCGCCGCGTACACGCGCGGACCGCTCACCGTGCCTGCGAACGGAGCCGTGTTCACGTACTCGGGCGGGTTCCCGAATCAGACCTCGAGCACCGACTATGCGGTCGACGTGGTGTTCGCCCGGCAGGCGGTCGGGCCGAACCTCGTCGGCACGACCCCGCAGGACGGTGCCGTGAACGTCGCCACGTCGTCGACGATCAGTGCGGTCTTCGACGCGGCGGTATCGTCCGCGACCATCGCAGTGACCAGCTCCGGCGCGGCGATCGCCGGCACCAAGGCGATCTCCTCGGACGGCAAGACCGTGACGTTCACGCCGACGGCGGCGTTGCCTTCCGACGCTCCGATCGTGGTCACGGTCTCGAACGTGACCGGCGGCAACGGCGCCGCCGGTCAGGGGGGCGCCTGGTCGTTCGAGACCGCCGGGAGCTCCGGGGCGACGACCGTGACGATGTTCGGCGCCCTTCCCGCAGGAACCAGCACCGCCACCGATGACAGCGCCTCCGTGATCCTCGGCATGTCATTCACGACAGCGCAGCCCGGCCAGATCCGCGCATTGCGCTTCTACAAGGCGTCCACGAATGCCGGCACCCACGTCGGCTGGCTGTGGGGTACGGGATCCACGCCGCTCGCCACGGTGACGTTCGCTGCCGAGACCGGCAGCGGGTGGCAGCGCGCGGTGCTGAGCAACCCGGTGTCCATCGTGCCGGGCAAGACCTACACGGTGTCCTACCTCGCGCCGAAGGGCAACTACACCTACAAGGCGGGCGGATTCTCGGCGCCGGTGACGAGCGGGCCGCTGACGGCCGTCTCCCCGGCGAACGGAAGCTACCTGTACGGCACGTCGGGCCGGCCCACGACCGTGTCCGGGAACTCGTCGAACTATTTCGTCGACGTGGAGTTCGTGGCCACGACCGACGGGCTCGCCGAGACCCTGTTCGGGGAGACGCTGCCCGCGGTGCTGTCCACCGCGGACAGCGGCCCGATCGAACTGGGCACCGCGTTCACCGTCTCTGCTCCCGGGCAGGTCACCGCGATCCGCTACTACCGCGGTGCGGCGAACAACGGCACGCACGTCGGATCGCTGTGGAGCTCGACGGGGACGTTGCTGGCGCAGGTCACCTTCGCCGATGAGACCGCCGACGGCTGGCAGCGCGCGGCGCTGTCGACGCCGGTCGCCCTCTCGCCCGGAACCACATATGTGGTGTCGTACCTGGCGCCGACCGGTCACTATTCTTCGCAGTCGGGCTATTTCAACTCAGCGCAGACGAACGGCCACATCACCGGCATCGCCACGCAGAACGGCCGATACCTCTACGCGGCGGGAGGCGGGTTCCCGACCTCGTCGTACAACGCGACGGCATACTTCGTGGACGCGGAAATCGTCTTCGGCGGGTCGCAGGCGCCTTCGCCGAGTCCTTCTCCTTCGCCGAGTCCTTCGCCGTCGCCGAGCCCGAGCCCGGCTCCGTCGCCGTCGCCGAGCCCGAGCCCGTCGCCTTCGCCGAGCCCGTCTCCGTCGCCGAGTCCTTCCGCGCCTCCCGTCATCACCTACACGGTGACGGGCCAGACGCCGCAGCCCTCGGCCACGGCGGTGGCACCGACCGCCACGGTCACGGCGACGTTCGACGCGGACCCTGGCGCGGCCAGCCTGGCGTTGACCGGGCCGCAGGGCGCGGTTGCGGGCACGTCCGCATACGATGCGCCGACGAAGACGGTGACGTTCACGCCGGCCGCGCCGTTGGCCTGGACCACGGTGCATCAGGTCGCTGTCACGGTCAGCGGAGCTCAGGTGACCGGCGGCACATGGTCGTTCACGACCGCCGACGCGCCGCCTGTGCTGAACGTGCTCACCATCTTCGGCAACGCGCTGCCGGCCAACCCGTGGTGGAACGACCTCGCGTCGGTGCAGGTAGCCACACGGTTCACCGTCGACGTCGCGGGCCAGGCGACCGGCATCCGGTTCTACAAGGGAAGCGCCAACACGGGCGCGCACACCGGATACCTCTGGACCGCCGACGGACAGAAGGTCGCCGAAGTCACTTTCTCGGGGGAGACGACGCAAGGCTGGCAGACAGCCGCACTCGCGACCCCCGTGACGCTTCAGGCCGGCACGGAATACCGCGTCGGCCTGTACAGCACGACCGGGCGCTACGCCGTCGACCTCGGCACGCTCGCCAACGCCACGACGCTCGGGCACTTCACGCTGCCCGCCAGTGGCAGCGCATGGACCAACACAACGGACTTCCCCACGAATCTGTCCACGAACAACTATTGGGTGGATGTGACCTTCACACCCGCTCCGTAGGCCGTCGTGCCGCCGGGGAGGGCGGCACGGCAGACAAGGACCGAAGTGACTGAACGGCTGAGCGTCGCCGTGGTCGGTGCCGGGTACTGGGGACCGAACCTCGCACGCAACTTCGCTGCGAGCCCGGACTGGGATCTCGCCGTCATCTGCGATCTCGACGAAGAGCGCGCCCGGCAGGTCGCCGACCGCGTCGGCGGGGTGCCGGTGTCGACGAGCCTCGACGAGGTGCTCGCGGATCCGGCCATCGATGCGGTGGCGGTCGCGACCCCCGCCCGCACGCACCACCCGATCGTAATGGCTGCGCTCGCAGCAGGCAAGCACGTCACCGTGGAGAAGCCGCTTGCCGACGAGCGCACGCGTGGCGTCGAGATGGTCGACACCGCGCGCGAGAACGGCCTCGTGCTGATGGCCGATCACACCTACTGCTATACGCCGGCGGTGCTGAAGATCCGCGAGCTGATCGCCGCGGGAGAGCTCGGCGACATCCTCTTCGTGGACAGCGTGCGCATCAACCTCGGTCTCATCCAGCCCGACGTCGACGTGTTCTGGGATCTCGCGCCCCACGACCTGTCGATCATCGACTTCATCCTGCCGAACGGCCTGGACGCGGCCACCGTCACTGCACAGGGAGCGGATCCGCTCGCCACGGGCAAGAGCTGCATCGGCTACCTCACGCTGCCGCTCGCCGACGGCGCAATCGCGCACATCCACGTGAACTGGCTCAGCCCGACCAAGATCCGGCAGATGGTCATCGGCGGCACCCGCCGCACCCTGGTCTGGGACGACCTGAACCCGCAGCAGCGCGTAAGCGTGTACGACCGGGGCGTGGATCTGCTCGAGCAGTCCAAGGTGACCACGAGCGACGCCAGGGCGGCGAACATCTCATACCGACTCGGCGACACCTGGGCGCCGGCCCTCCCCGAACGGGAGGCGCTGTCGAACATGACCGGCGAGTTCGCCGCGGCGATCCGGGAACGCCGCCAGGCCCGTACCGACGGCGCATCCGGCCTGCGGGTGCTGTCGATCCTCGAGGCCGCCCGAGGCAGTCTCGCCGGCGGCGGCGCTCCCTATCCCGTGCAGACCTCGACCGAAACCGTGCAGACCCCGACCGAAATGGAGATGGCATGACCCGCATCGAAGGCGCGAACATCCTCGTCACCGGCGGCGCCGGCACGATCGGATCCACTCTCGTCGACCAGTTGCTCGACGCCGGCGCCGCACACGTCGACGTGCTCGACAACCTCGTGCGCGGGCGTCTCGCCAACCTCGACGACGCGATCTCCACGGGCCGCGCCACGCTCATCGACGGCGACATCCGCGACCGGCGCGTGGTCGACGAGGTCATGGCGGGGAAGGACATCGTGTTCCACCAGGCCGCGATCCGCATCACGCAGTGCGCGGAAGAGCCGCGGCTCGCCCTCGAGGTGCTCGTGGACGGCACCTTCAATGTCGTCGAGGCGGCGGCGGCACACGGCGTGCAGAAGCTCATCGCGGCCTCCAGCGCCTCGGTCTACGGCATGGCGGAGGACTTCCCGACCACCGAGCGGCACCACCATGAGAACAACGACACCCTGTACGGCGCGGCGAAGACCTTCAACGAAGGCCTGATTCGCAGCTATCGAGCCATGAAGGGCATCGACTACGTGCTGCTGCGCTACTTCAACGTGTACGGCCCCCGGATGGACGTGCACGGGCTGTACACGGAGGTGCTGGTGCGCTGGATGGAGCGGATCGCCGACGGCAGGCCGCCGCTGATCTTCGGCGACGGCGAACAGACGATGGACTTCGTCTGCGTCCCCGACATCGCCCGCGCGAACGTGCTCGCCGCGCAGAGTGATGTCGTCGAGGGCACCTACAACATCGCCAGCGGTACGGAGACGAGCCTGCGTGAACTCGCCGAGGCGCTGCTGCGTGTGATGGGATCCGACCTCGGCATCGAATTCGGGCCGGCGCGCACCGTGAACAACGTGGCGCGGCGTCTCGCCGACGTGTCCGCCGCCCGGCGCGATCTGGGATGGCAGTCGGAGATCGGGCTCGAAGAGGGCCTGTCCCAGCTGGTCGAGTGGTGGCGGCCGCTGCGCGAGGAGATCTCGGCAGGACGGCCGGCGGTGCGGGCATGAGCACGCGCGTCAACGTGATGGTGCCCTGGCTCGGGCAGGAGGAGGCCGACGCGGTCGCCGAGGTGATCGCGAGCGGATGGGTGGCGCAGGGCCCGCGGGTGGCACGGTTCGAGCAGGAGTTCGCGGCAGCGATGCAGGTTCCGCACGCGGTCGCCACGACCAGCTGCACGACGGCCCTGCACCTCGCCCTCGTCGTCGCGGGCATCGGGCCCGGCGACGACGTGGTGGTGCCGTCCTTCTCGTTCATCGCGACGAGCAACGCCGTCCGGTACGTGGGCGCGAACCCGGTGTTCGCGGATGTGGATCCGCTCACCGGCAATCTCACCGGCGCGACCGTGCGGGCAGCCCTCACCCCGGCGACCAGGGCGATCATCGGCGTGGACCAGGGCGGGGTGCCGCTCGATCTCGATGACGTGCGCGCGGTCGCGGATCCGCTCGGCATCGTCGTGATCGAGGACGCCGCCTGCGGAGCGGGGTCGACCTACAAGGGTCGGCCGGTCGGCGCGGGCGCGGAGATCGCGGCCTGGTCGTTCCACCCCCGCAAGCTCCTGACCACGGGGGAGGGGGGCATGCTCACCACGGTGCGGGAGGACTGGGCGCAGCGTGCCCGACACCTGCGCGAGCATGCGATGAGCGTGTCGGCGGCCGACCGCCACCGCTCCACGCTGCCGCCCGCCGAGGAGTACACCGAGGTCGGCTTCAACTTCCGGATGACCGATCTGCAGGCCGCCGTCGGGATCGTGCAGCTGGGCCGGCTGGCGGAGATCGTTGCCCGCCGGCGTGCTCTGGCCGACCGCTATCGCGCGGGGATCGCGGGGATCGTCGGGCTTCGGGCGGTGCAGGATCCGGCCTACGGCACCGGCAACGTGCAGTCGTTCTGGGTGGAGGTAGACGATGCCTACCCCACCGACAGGGAGGGGCTGCTGGAGGCGCTCGCCGCAGCCGACATCTCGGCGCGCCGCGGAATCATGGCCGCCCACAGGCAGCCGCCGTACCGCGACGACGCGCCTGCCGGCAGCCTGCCGGTGACGGAGCGTCTGAACGACCGCACGCTCATCCTGCCGCTGTTCCACACTCTCAGCGCCGACGACCAGGATCGCGTGATCGCGGTGCTGCAGGATCCGATCGGGGCGCGGTCATGAGCTCCGGGCTGCTGCTGATCGGTGCCAGCGGCCTGGCGAGGGAAGTCATCGCCGCGGGGATCGCCGGGGTCGTGGGGATCCTTGACGATGATCCGGCACGGCATGGCACCGAGATCGCCGGGGTCCCCGTGCTGGGCCCGGTGCAGCTCGCGGCCGTTCGCAGCGATCAGCTGCTCGTCTGCGTCGGCCCCGGCGAGGGCCGGCGCAGCATCGTCGACCGTCTCGCCCAGGCCGGCGTGCGGGATGAGCGCTACGGGATCTTCGCGGCGCGGTCCGCACGGATCGGTCGCAGCAGCGAGGTCGGGGCGGGCAGCATCCTGCTCGATTCCGTCGTGGCGACCGCCGATGCCGTGATAGGGCGCCACGTCGTGGTCATGCCGAACAGCACGATCACCCACGACGACGTGCTCGACGACTTCGTGACCCTGGCGGCGGGCGTCTCGCTCGGCGGGGGCGTGCACATCCGCGAGGGAGCGTACCTGGGGATGAACGCGTCGGTGCGCCAGGGCCTCACCGTCGGCGTCGATGCGGTGATCGGCATGGGGGCGGCCGTGATCGCCGACGTGCCGGACAGACGGATGTGGGCCGGAGTGCCTGCACGGGAGCTGGGGGAGAAGAGATGAACGTGCCGTTCCTGGATCTGGCCGCGCAGCAGGCCGAGATCATCGACGAGGTGCTGCCTGTGTGGCAGCGCCAGCTCAGCGGCGCCGCCTTCATCGGCGGCGCCGAGGTGGACGCCTTCGAGCGGGAGTACGCCGAGTACATCGGCGTGGATCACGTGATCGGCGTCTCCAACGGCACGGATGCGCTCGAGCTCGCCTACCGGGCGGCGGGCGTAAGCGCCGGCGACGAGGTGATCATGCCGGCCAACACCTTCATCGCCACGGCGGAGGCGGCGTCCCGGATCGGGGCGGTGCCCGTTTTCGTCGACGTGGACGACGCGCACCTTCTCATCGATCCGGACGCGGTCGAAGCCGCGATCACGCCGCGCACACGCGCGGTGGTGCCCGTGCACCTTTTCGGGCAGATGGCACCCGTGCCCGCCATCGCGGCGATCGCCGCGCGCCGTGGCCTCGCGCTCGTCGAGGACGCCGCGCAGGCTCAGGGAGCCGCGTCGACGGCGGGCCGTGCCGGGGCGCTGGGACAGATCGCCGCGACCAGTTTCTACCCCGGCAAGAATCTCGGGGCCGCGGGGGACGCGGGGGCGGTGATGACCGACGACGCGGGTGCGGCCGCCCTGATCCGCACTCTCGCAGCGCACGGCAGCTCGGTCAAGTACGTGCACGACCACGTGGGCATCAACGCGCGCCTGGACGCGGTGCAAGCGACAGTGCTGCGCGCCAAATTGCGCCGGTTGGAGGACTGGAACGCGGCACGACGCGCGGCCGCGGCGAGGTATGCGGGTCTGCTCGCAGGCATCGACGGCGTGCGGTCGCCGGCGACGGTTCCCGGGAATGCCGACGTCTGGCATCTGTACGTCGTGCGCGTCGAAGAGCGCGACCGTGTGATGGCGAGGATGACCGCCGCCGGGATCGGGGTCGGGATCCACTACCCGACCGTGGTGCCGCTCACCGCGGCGTACGCCGGGCTCGGTCTCCGAGCGGGGGAGTTCCCCGTCGCGGAGGCCGCCGCCGCGCGGATCCTGTCGTTGCCGATGTTCCCGCATCTCACGATGACACAGCAGGAGGCCGTGGCGGATGCGCTGCGGGATGCCGTCTGCGGCACGCGTTCCGAAACCGTCGGCGCGACGGCGTACGTGGCATGACCTGAACGGAACCGATCATGCGCATCCTCGTCATCCTGAACAGCCTCGAACTCGGCGGCACCCAGATCAACGCCGTCGACTTCGCGGGGCGGCTGCGCGGACGCGGCATCGAGTCGATCCTGATCGGCCCGCGGGCGACAGCGGGCGAGGGGCTGTCGCTGTTCGACTACGCGCGCGACCGCGGGGTCGAGATCGAGGCCTTCGATCTCGCGCCGGGCATGGCGGCGCAGGCCCGGCAGCTGCGCCGGATCGCCGATGAGCACGACGCGGATCTCGTGCACGTGTGCGGCATGTGGGGGTCCGCGCGACCGACGTACTGGGGCCCGGCGCTGCTCGGACGTCGGCCCTGGGCGCAGACCGTCTACGAGATGAGCATCACCCCCGTCGTGCACCGGCACATGCCGCTGATCGTCGGCACGGAGTATCTCGTCGAGGAGCTCGCCGACCGTCCAGGGCGGACGGTGCTCATCTCTCCGCCCGTCGACCTGGACTCCGACGCACCGGACGCGGCGGCGGGGCGTGCCTTCCGTGCCGAGAACGACCTCGGTGACGGCCTGCTGCTCGGCATCGTGAGCCGGCTGGACAGCAGGTTGAAGGGGACGGCCATCGCGACGGCGATCGAGGCGATGCGGACGCTGACGCTCACCGGCGCCACCCTGTACGTGGTCGGCGGCGGCGATGCGGCGTCGGCCCTGACGGCCCGTGCCGACGCGGTGAACCGGGATGCGGGTCGCGCCGTGGTGCGCATGCTGGGGCCCCGCTCCGATGCGCGACCCGCTTATGCCGCGGCGGACATCGTGCTGGGCATGGGCGGTTCGGCGGCGCGCGCGCTGGCGTTCGGCCGCCCGCTGATCGTGCACGGCGAGGCAGGCTGGTCGTGCCTCTTCGAGGAGAGCAGCGCCGCGATGCTGGCGCGCTCGAGCTTCTGGAGCCCGGAGCGGCCGGAGGATCCGGTGGGCGACCTCGTGCGGATCGCGGAGCCGCTGATCGCCGACCCGGCGCGGTGGGAGGACCTCGGCGGGTTCGGACGACGGTTCGCGCAGCAGCGCTTCGGACTGGATGCGATGACCGACCGGCTGGCCGCGTTCTATGCGGAAGCCGTCGGCGCCTACCGTGCGGGGGAGTGGCTGCGCGATCTCCCGCGCGAGGGGCGCCGCGTGGGCGGGATGCTCCGGCGCCGGCTGGGCCTCGTCCGGCGCCTGGCCGCAGGGAGCCGGACATGACGGATCCGGCCATGACGGATCCGTCCGCAGAAGAGCTGACGCAGGCCGTCGTCGCCCGCGCAGGAGACGACGTGAGCCGCCGCGCCGCGTCGGGCGTGCTGTGGCTGACCGTGCAGAAGTGGGCGGTGCGGCTGCTCGGCTTCGTGACGATCGCGGTGCTCACGCGCCTGCTCAGCCCCGCGGACTTCGGCACCGTCGCCGCGGCGTCGACCGTGCTGCCGTTCTTCTTCCTGCTCGCCGATCTCGGGTTCGCCGCGTATATCGTGCAGGTCGACAAGAGTGATCAGCGAATGCTGAGCACCGCGTTCTGGTTCTCGCTGGGTGCGGGCGGCGTGCTGTGCGCCACCATGTTCGCGCTGGCCCCTCTGCTCGCCGTCGTCTTCCACGACGACGCGGTGACGCCCGTGCTGCAGGCGCTCTCGCTGTGGGTGGTGCTCACGGCCGCCGGATCCGTGCCGATGGCGCTGCTGCGCCGGGACATGCGCTTCGGCGTGCTCGCCGCGCAGGGTGCGGTCGCCGCCGTCCTGGCGCAGGTCGTGGCCATGGTCATGGCGTTCACCGGGTTCGGCGTGTGGGCGCTGGTGGCGCAGAGCCTGGTCGCTCCGGCGATCACGACGGTGCTGGCGTGGATCACCTCACGGTGGCGGCCGACGTTCGCGTTCTCCGGGTCCGACTTCCGCATCATGGGCACCTTCGGCGGTCAGGTGCTCGGGGTCGAGTTCGTGGCGATGCTGCGAGCGTGGGGAGAAGCCGCGGTCATCTCGGCCGTGCTGGGCATCGGCGCCTTCGGCTACATGACCATCGCCCAGCGACTGGTGCAGGTGGTGCAGGACCTCACCGGCAGTGCCATCGTGCCGGTCACTCAGGTGGCGTTCGCCAAGATCCGCGACGAGCCCGAGCGGCTGCTCGCCGCCTATGTCCGCGCCCTGCGGCTGACCTACTTCGCACTGTCCCTCCCACTCACCCTGCTCGCTGTCGCGGCTCCGCTCGTGGTGCCTCTCGTCTTCGGTCGAGGGTGGGACCAGAGCTATCCGGTGGCGCAGATCCTCGCCCTCGCCGGAATACTGTCGGTCGGCGCGTGGCTCGATCACGGGCTCTTCTACGGCGTGGGCAGGCCCGGCACGTGGTTCGTGTACGCCCTCATCATCGACGGGATCACTTTCGGCACGACCGCGATGGTCGCGCGATTCGGACTCGTCGCCATCGCCTGGGGCTTCCTCGGGGTGTGCGTGGTCGCGACCGTGAGCCGGTGGTTCCTCACCGCGCGAGTGCTGCGGACACGGGTACGGGTGGTGGCGGGGCCGTTCGTCTTCGTGGCTGTGGCCGTGGTCGGCGCGGGAGCGGCCGGCTGGGCGGTGCGACTCGCCACCGCCACGCTGCCGTCGTGGGTCGAGCTGCTGCTGATCGGATGCGCGGTGCTGACCGTGCACCTGCTCGCGACGTGGCTACTGGCGCCGCGGGTGCTGCCCGAGGCGCTCGCGCTGCTGGGGCGGTCGCGGATCGGAGCGCGCATTCCGGGGCTGAGCAGGTTTCCAGGACTGAGCAGGACGCGCGCCGCGGGAGCCGACGCGCAGGGAAGCAGGATCCGGCCGGCATCGTCGCCGACCCGAGAAGGGGAGCAGTCATGAACACGAACGCCGTGCGCCGCCGCGTGCTGATCATCGTCCAGAACCTGCCGGTCCCGCTGGACCGGCGGGTGTGGCTGGAGTGCCAGGCGCTTCGGGCGCAGGGGTACGAGGTCTCCGTGATCTGCCCCAAGGGGCCCGGGGATCCGGCTCACGAGGACATCGACGGCGTGCACATCTACAAGTACGCGCCCGCGCCGGAGGCGAAAGGCGTGCTCGGGTTCGGGCTCGAGTTCGCCTATTCATGGGTGCGCACGGCGCTGTTGTCGCTGCGGGTCCGTCGGCGGCACGGCTTCGACGTAATCCAGGCGTGCAATCCGCCGGACACGTACTGGCTGCTCGCTGCGCTGTGGCGGCTGGCCGGGGTGCGCTTCGTGTTCGACCAGCACGATCTGAACCCCGAGCTGTTCCTCTCCCGGTTCGGTCGGCCGACCGGCACCGCCGGGCGCATCCAGCTGGGCGGCCTCGTGCTGCTCGAGCGCAACACCTATCGCGTCGCGGACCGGGTGATCTCCACCAACGGGTCCTACAAACGCGTCGCCGAGCGCCGCGGCGGGCTCACTCCATCCCTGGTCACCGTCGTGCGCAGCGGACCGGACACCACCGTGATGCGTCCGATCTACCCGGATCCCGAGATCCGCGCGGGTGCCGAGCACCTGCTCGCGTACCTGGGCATCATGGGCCCGCAGGACGGGGTCGAGAACATCCTCGCCGTCATGGACGAGCTCGTGCACCGACGCGGTCGCACCGGCACCCACGCGGTGCTGATGGGGTTCGGGGACTGCCTGGACGATCTCAGGAAGGAGTGCACCGCGCGCGGGCTGGACGCCAACGTCGTCTTCACCGGCCGGGTGGGTCCCGCCCAGATCGCGCAGTTCCTCAGTGCCGCCGACCTGGGCCTCGGGCCCGACCTGGATACGCCGCTCAACAACGTGTCCACCATGAACAAGACGATGGAATACATGGCCTACGGGCTGCCGCCGGTCTCGTTCGAACTCGTGGAGACGCGGGTCTCGGCGGGGGACACGGGGGTCTTCGTCCGCTCCGGGGACATAGGGAGGTTCGCGGACGAGATCGAGGCGCTGCTCGACGACGATGACCGCCGGGTCGAGCTCGGCCTGGCGGCCCGCCGCCGTGTCGTCGCCGAGCTGGACTGGAAGCCGCAGGCCGAGGCCTATGTCGGCGTGTTCGATGAGCTGCTCGGTAACCCGCCCGACGCCGCCCGGCGCGCGACCTGGCCGCATGCGGTGCGTCCCGCCCGCACGCTCGTCGCCGGCGCACCCGAGCCCGTCGACCTGGATGACGAGGCGGAGCTGCGCCGGTTCCTGCGCGACCGGACGCGTGCGGAAGTCCGCGTGCCATGAACGTCGACCACGTGCTGCTCACCCGCTTCAACCTGCCCACGGGCGGGGTCGAGGCACGGATCAGGGCGAGCGAGCACTGGCTCACGAACCGCTGGCGCCTGTTCCAGAAGTATTGCGCGCCGTCCGTCGCCGCCCAGACCGGCGCCGACTTCGACTGGGTCGTCTACTTCGATCCGGCCAGTCCCGAGTGGTTGAAGGAGTCGATCCGTCCCTATCAGGAGCAGGGACTGTTCACGGCGATCTTCCGGGACGAGGTGCCGCGGCAGAAGCTCGTCGCAGATCTGCGCGACATCGTGCGGCACGGCGACGGCATGCTGCTGACCACGAACGTCGACAACGACGATGGGCTCGCGGTCGATTTCCTGGCGCGACTCCGTGCCGCCGTCGACTTCGAGGAGCGTCGGGCGCTCTACGTCGTCAACGGACTCGTGCGGGGCCAGGACGGCGTGTACCTGCGGCGTGATCCGGAGAACGCGTTCTGCTCGGTCGCCGAGCCGTGGACGGATCCGCGGACCTGCTGGGACGACTGGCACATCATGCTGGGCCGCTCCATGCCCATCGTCGCTCTGGACGGTGAGCCGGGGTGGCTGCAGGTCGTGCACGGCGAGAACGTCAGCAACAGGGTGCGCGGACGTCTCGTCTCCGCACGGCGCTGGGAGCCGCTGTTCCCGGGGATGCTGCACGACGTCGAGGCTCCCGGCACGGCGCGCATCGCCGGCGACCGGCTGCTCGTGGCTCCCGCGCGGTGGACGCGGGACACGGCACGGGCGGCGTTGCGGACGGCAGCGATCGCCGCCCTCGGCAAGGACGGGATGCAGGCGCTGAAGGCCAGGTTGCGGCGATGATCCCGGACCATGGCACTGCCGTGCGACCTGAGATTATGCTGGCGGCGGGAGGAGGGGGACGCGTGACGGTTCGCGAAGCTCTGTCCGCGATGGGGAGGCGCTGGTACGTCCTGCTCGCCGTCGTGATGATCTTCGCGGGCCTGGCCTACCTGTTCTACAAGGACGGCGGCTCGTACTCGACTCGCACGACCGTCACCTTCACGCTCCCGTCCCGCTCCACGCTGCTGCCGGAGAGCGGATCCACGGACATCAGCATCATCGCGTTCGCGGGTGCGATCGCCACATCGATCAACCAGGGAAAACCCGTGGAGACGTTCTCGGATGCCGACGCGCCTTACTACGGTGCGGGCGTGCGCCAGGGGGTCATGGTCTCGCAGCGCAACGGCGGGAACCAGTGGATCAGCAGCTTTCCTTCCGCCACCATTGACATCCAGATCGTGGGACGCACCCATCAATGGGTCCTCGATCGCCAGCAGGAGGCCCTGAAGCAGATCATCGACGTCACCGCGGCGCAGCAGGCGGCGACCGTCACCCCGGAGTCCGACCGCATCACCGCGACCATCGAGCCGCTGAGCACGGAGATCCAGCACGTCACACCAGGCCGGAGCGAGATCATTCTCGCGGGGGCGGCCATGGCGATCGCCGGTCTGCTGACCGGCTGTTCGGCGGCGGTCATCGTCGACCGATCGATCCGGTCGAGGCGCACGAGGAGGGCCCTGCGAAGGGCTGATGCGCCATCTCCGGTCACGCGGACAGGAGGCCGCTTCGCATGAACATCGCAGACACCATGGGAGGATTCCTGCGACGCTGGTACATCGTTGTGCCAGGGATCATCCTTGCCATCGTCGCAGGGCTCGGAACGTTCGTCGCCGTGCAGCCCGGTCATGAACGCACATCGACGCAGCTGCTGCTACCCGGGTCCGGGACCATTCCCGTCGGCACCACCAATCCGTACCTTTTCCTCGGCGGCCTGACCCAGGCTGCGGACATCGTGGTGCGAGTGATGCGCTCCGACGAGGTGCTCGGCCCGATCGTTCAGGACTATCCGGGCACCGACGTCGTCGTGGAACGCGACCCCACGGTGTCCGGGCCGGTGATCCAGATCACCGTCACGGGAAAGACGGACACCGCCACGGAGGAGGTGCTGGCTGCGCTCGTCGCCCAGACCAAGGTCGAGCTGGACAGGCTCCAGACGCAGCAGAAGGTGAAGACGGACGACCGCATCTCGGTGTCGACTCTGACGCTCGACACGCAGAGCACCCTGCAGCAGAAGGCCCGGATCCTGATGAGCGCGGGTGCCGCGCTCGGCATCGCCGTGCTCACGCTCATCCTGGCGAGCCTGATCGACGGGCTCTCCCGGCGCCCGCACAAAGCGGGTCGTCGGGGCAAGGGCGCCGCTCGCAAAGGGTCGGGACGCAAGCGCCGGACGGTGGCCGAGGAATCGTCGGAGGACGATGGCCTTCTCATCGGGTTCGATGATGATGAACCGGCGAGGAGCGCCGATGCGGCGGACGACCCCGCGGTCGTTTCGCTCGAGAGCGGCCCCGAGCCGGAGAGCCCGGCGCCTCCGGTGTCCTCCGATGAACCGGGCATCGCCATCGACGGCGCCGGCGGTGGGGCGGACCCGGGCGACGGTGACGATCGCCCTGCCGACGAAGCGGGGACGGACGACACCTCCCCCGGAGAGGCCGTCGGTGCCGGACAGGGGCGCGCCCACCACCGCGCCGCGAGGCGCACATGAGTCTGCTCGCCGGATCGCGGGTCCGTCCGGTCTCTGCTGAGACGCACAACTCGACCGAACATCACAGCGGGCTGAACGCCGCCGCCATGCTCACGGTGTACCTGGTGCTGCTCGTCGCGGTTCCGTCCAACGTGACGATCTCCGCGCTCGGAAGTCTCGGGCGGCCCTCGATGCTCTGGGGTCTCGTGCTGCTGTTCTGGTGGATCCTGAGCCGGCTGCAGACGCGCGCGCTCGACGCGCGACCCGTGCGGCAGCCGCTGCGCTGGGTGTTCATGGCGTTCCTCGTCGTCGTGCTGGTGAGCTTCGCTGCAGCGATGCTGCGCGGGCAGCCCGCCGACCAGGTCAGCCCCGCCACGACGGCCCTGCTGCGGCTCGCCTCCTGGAGCGGAGTTCTGCTGGTGGCCATGGACGGGATCCGCACCTACTCCGATGCTGCGATCCTGGTGCGGCGGCTGGCCATCGCGGGGGCGGCGCTCGCCGCACTCGGCCTCGCACAGTTCTTCTCGGGGCAGACCTTGCTGGAGTGGACGACCTACATCCCGGGCCTTGCGTTCGAGGCGACCGAGGCGGCCACACGAGGATCGTTCACCCGCGCGTCCGGCACCGCGATCCACCCGCTCGAATACGGCACGTTCGTCGTCTCCGCCTTGCCACTGGCCATCACCGCGGCGGTCAACAAGGGGTTCCGCACCACCCCGTCCCGCCACGCCGCCTGGTGGTGGCTCGCGGTCGCGCTCATTCTGCTCGCCTCTCTCGTCGCGGTCTCCCGATCGGCGATCATCGGCCTCGCGGTCGCCGTCGTGGCGCTGCTGCCGGCGATCCCCACGATGTACCGCTGGATGATCGGGGTGGGCGGCGCGGTCCTCGCGATGGCGGTGTTCGCGCTCATCCCCGGGATGTTCGGCACGATCCTGAACCTCTTCGTCGGCGCCTCCAACGACCCGAGCACCCAGTCTCGGACGGCGGCGCTCGCCCGGGTTCCGGAGTTCATGTCGTCATCGCCGCTGATCGGCCAGGGATTCGGCACGTTCCTGCCGCGGTACTACATCTTCGACGACGCCTGGGTGCTGCTGACGGTCGAACTCGGCATCCTCGGAGTGCTGTGCCTGGGCGGCATGGTGCTCGCAGCCATCGGCAGTGCGGTCTGGGCCAGCGGGCATTCTCCGTTCCAGGACACCAAGTCGATGAGCCGGGCGTTCGCCGCCTGTCTGGTGACGATCGCCGTGCTGTTCGCGTTCTTCGACGGGCTGTCCTTCCCGATGTCCGCGGGCCTGCTGTTCCTGATGATCGGGCTGACGGCCTCGATGCGCTCGATCGCCGCCGCCGACGAGGTGCTGACCGCGTCGATGCGCTACACTGCCCGACCCGAATTGCCCGACATCGCCGCCGAGTTGCCGCCCGCGCGCCGCGCGACGGCGGGCGAGGCCTGACGAGGAGCCCCATGCGCACCCACGTGCACGACCTGCTCGCCGAACGAGCCGGCGCGACCCCTGCCGCTCCGGCCCTGACATACAAGTCCGAGACGCAGAGCTATGCCCAAGCCTGGGCAGCCGCACAAGCGGTCGCCGTGCAGCTGCAGGAGCTGGGTCTGCGCCGTGGTGACCGGGTCGCGATCTACCTGGAGAAGCGGTTGGAGACCGTGGCGGCGCTGTTCGGCGCCTCTGCGGCCGGGGGGCTGTTCGTCCCCGTCAATCATGTGCTCAAGGCCGCGCAGGTCGGCCACATCCTCGCCGACAGCGGTGCGCGATTCCTGCTCACCTCCGGCGATCGCCTTCCTGCCCTCGCCGAGGCGCTGAGCGGATCCGCGGTCGTCCACGTGATCGTCGTCGGGGAGACGGCCCCGGCGCCGAGCGGTGACCACGGCGTGCACGCGTGGGCGCCGGCGGCGAGCGGCGACGGCCCGGCGGATCCGGGAACGATCGACCTCGACCCGGCGGCGATCCTGTACACCTCCGGCAGCACCGGCCGGCCCAAGGGCGTGGTGCTGAGTCACCGCAACCTCGTCGTGGGCGCCGAGAGCGTGAGCACCTATCTGCGCAACACTGCCGACGACGTGATCCTCAGCGTGCTGCCGCTGAGCTTCGACGCGGGGCTCAGCCAGGTGACCACGGCGTTCGCGGTCGGGGCGCACTGCGTGCTGATGAACTACCTCCTGCCGCGTGACGTGCCCAAGACCTGTGCGGCGCACGGTGTGACGGGTCTGACCTGCGTGGCGCCGCTGTGGCTGCAGCTCGCCGCCGTGGACTGGCCGGAGGAGGCCGCGCGACGGATCCGATACTGGGCGAACACCGGCGGCCGGATGCCGCGGCCCACGCTGGCACGGCTGCGGGAGGTGTTCTCAGAGGCCGACCCGTACCTGATGTACGGCCTCACCGAGGCGTTCCGATCGACGTATCTGGATCCGGCCGAGGTGGACCGCCGCCCTGACTCGATCGGCAAGGCGATCCCGAACGCCGAGATCCTCGTGCTGCGGCCAGACGGCACCCCGTGCGTCCCGCACGAGGAGGGCGAGCTGGTGCACCGCGGTGCACTCGTGGCGCTCGGCTACTGGAACGACCCTGCACGCACGGCGGAGCGGTTCCGCCCGCTCCGTCGCCCCGGCGAGGAGTGGCGCGCGCCGGAGCTCGCCGTGTGGTCGGGCGACACCGTGGTGACCGACGACGACGGCTTCCTGTCCTTCGTGGGGCGCAGCGACGACATGATCAAGACCTCCGGCTACCGGATCAGCCCGACCGAGCTGGAAGAGGCGGTGTACGGCACCGGACTGGTGCGCGACGTCGTCGCGGTCGGTGTGGACGATCCCGTCCTCGGCCAGCGCATCGTCCTCGCGGTGACGGCGGCGGGCGACGGCCTCGAGCCGGAGGACCTCGTCACCGCCTTGCGCCCGATCCTGCCGGCGTACATGCTGCCCGCGCGGGTCGACGTCCGCGTCGATCTGCCGCGGTCTCCCAACGGGAAGTTCGATCGCACCCGCATCAAGACGGAGGTGGCGTCGTCGTGAACGTGCAGGAGCACATCGAGATGTTCGGGACCATCGACTCAGAGCTGCGCATCGGCGGTCAGCCTCTGAGCAGACTTGCCGCACGGGTAGGATCCACGCCGTTCTTCGCCTACGACCGCGGGCTGCTGGACGCACGGGTCGATCTGCTCCGCAGGCTGCTGCCGGCCCGCATCGAGCTCAGCTACGCGATGAAGGCCAACCCGATGCCGGCGGTGGTGCAGCACCTCGCGTCGCGGGTGGACCGGATCGACGTCGCCTCCGCGGGGGAGATGCAGCACGCATTGGACACCGGGATCAGACCGGATCGGGTGAGCTTCGCAGGCCCCGGCAAGACGCCGGCCGAGATCCGCCAGGCGGTCGCGGCAGGCATCATCGTCGAGATCGAGTCGCCCACCGAGCTGGGTCGCGTGATCGCGGCCGGGGAGGAGCTGAGCGTCGAGCCGCGGATCGCGATCCGGGTGAATCCCGACTTCGCCGTGAAGGGATCAGGGATGCGGATGGGCGGCGGGCCGCAGCAGTTCGGCATCGACGCAGAGCAGGTGCCGGATCTGCTCGCATCGTTCGCGGGCGGCGCCGACATCCTCGGCTTCCATGTCTTCGCCGGGTCGCAGAACCTGAACGCGGAGATCATCGCGGAGGCGCAGAACCAGACTGTCGACCTCGTCGCCCAGTTGGCTGACGCCCTGCCGGCCCCGCTGCGGTACCTGAACCTCGGCGGCGGTTTCGGCATCCCCTACACGGAGCGCGATGCACCGCTCGACCTCGAGACCGTCGCAGCGAACCTCGAACGGCTCGTGAGCGGGCCGATCGCCGAGCGCTTCCCGGACGCACGGCCGGTGATCGAGCTCGGCCGCTTCCTCGTCGGCGAGTGCGGCGTGTACGTGACCCGCGTCGTGGATCGCAAGGTGTCGCGCGGGCGCACCTTCCTCGTCGTGGACGGCGGGATGCACCATCAGCTCGCCGCCTCCGGCAACTTCGGCCAGGCGATCCGGCGCAACTACCCGGTCGTCGTCGGCAGCCGTCTCTCCTCCCCGGCCGGGGAGGAGATGTCCATCGTCGGCTGTCTGTGCACGCCGCTGGACCTGCTCGCGGACGGCATCGCACTGCCGGCGGACGCAGCGATCGACGACCTGGTCGTCATCTTCCAGCAGGGCGCGTACGGATTGACCGCCAGCCCGACCGCCTTCCTCGGACACCCGGCGCCCGCCGAGGTCCTCATCTGATCGCCGTCCTCCGGAGGAGAAGCCATGACCGCCGACACCCTGACCGCCGTGCGCGAGGTCCTCATCGACGCCCTCGACCTGACCCAGAGCCCGAACGACCTGCAGCCCGAAACGGCGCTGTTCGGCGCACTCCCTGAGCTCGACTCGTTCGGGGTCGTCGCGCTCGTCGGCGCTCTCGAGGACCGCTTCGACATCACGATCGATGACGACGAATTCGGCGCCGAGCTGTTCGAGACGGTGGGCTCGCTGGTCGCTTTCGTCGAGGAGAAGGTGGGTGCGCCCGCGGGAGGGTGATCGTCACCACTCGACGAGGGCAAGCTCGCTGTACAGGTAGTCGATGGCGGCGGGTTCCAGCCCTGCGCCGCGCACCATGCGCGCCCGCGGGACGCGCAGCGTGCGCCCGATGCCCCGGTCGAAGCCCAGCAGGCGCCGCTCCGCGAGCGTGAACGGGAGCCCGTCGTGACGCAGCAAGTGCCCGCGCACGGCGCCCCACGCCGCTTCGAGAAGGGCCCGGTCGCCGCCGGCGTAGAGCGGCAGCGCGAACAGCCGGAGCCGCTTCATGCGGTGCGCGCGGTAGACGAGGTACGCGTACTGGTCGCCCCGCTGCACGAGCAGGTGCCGGGCTGCCGCGGCCCCGCGGTGGTCGCGATGGATGCGCGCGTCGTCGCCCCGCAGCACCGCCTCGAGCACCGCGGGGTCGGCGCTGAGCCGTATTCCCCGTGGCGTGCGCGCCGGTGGGTTCAGGACGAGGCGCGTCGTCGTGTCGAGCCGGGTGAACCCGAGGCGCTCGTTCATCGCGACGACGTTGCCGCTGGGGGAGAGGTCGGTGAACTGCACGTCGCGCTGCCTGAGCAGGCCGCGGATCATCCGCAGGCTGTGCATGCGATGCTCCTCGAGAACGCAGAAGGCCGCGAGGTTGCAGAGCGGGACGGCGGTGCCGCCGGCATCGCGAACCGAGCGCACTGCGGCATAGACGCCGACGACACGGTCGCCGTCGCGGAGCAGCACCCCGCTGTCCGGCCCAGCGTCCGGCCACGGCGGGCGCAGCAGCGTGGTCCACGCCGCCGCGGACACAGCGGGGTTCAGCTCCGCGTGCAGGAACGCCGCTGCATCGTCCACCTCGGATGCGGTGATAGGCACGAGCTCAGGCCCGGTCATGCGCCGCCCTCCGCAGCTCGCCGGGACGCGGCCGCGGGATCGGGCGGACCGTCCGTCGGTCCATCGGAGCCGGCGGCGGCGCGGATCACCGCGGCGTGTGCGGCGCGCATCGCCTGCGCGCCGCCGCGGTCGGGTTCCTCCGCGGGCTCCGGCGCCGTCCCGGCCCGTTCGGCGCGCAC